>NZ_JBBBVQ010000009.1:0-243487 GCF_037199735.1 Oryzifoliimicrobium ureilyticum
CGTCCCATGGCGTCTCGTCCTGCCGCTCCGGCACCCGTCAAGGCGGCCACGCCCACGGCTCGTCCGGTCTCGTCACCGGCCCGCTCGCTGCGCTCCAAGCTTGCCGGCGCCTTCGGCGGCGGGGGAGCCTCTGCCGCAGCATCACCGGCCGCCCCAGCAGGCGACCAGAACTGGGAAGAGTTCTAAGATCCGGGTCAAGGTGACCCTATAGCCCCCTCCCCTCACGGTGGACACGGGGATTAAGCAGCACCTTCATTTCACGGTCTGTCAGGACGGCTCGGCGGGATAATCTCGCCGAGCCGTTTTCTGTCAGGATCGAAGATTTTCCTTGATCCACTCTTGCGCTGAGGTGAACTTCATGGACTGGTCGCTCGTCACGATCTGACCGAAATGCCGCCGCGCATGGAATACAAGCTGACCGAATTCGGCAAAGGGCTCTTGACCCGCATGATCCCGCTCTGGACCTTGATGGTCCAGATGCCAATCGAATTTCAAAAGCATCAGGAAGGTTACGACGCACGCCCAAACGCGAAACCGTCTTGGCAAACGCTTTGACGGGACGCGTTATGATCAAAAGAAAATGAGGCACCCAAGGGCGCCTCACTTCGTGATGCTCGCACGATGGGTTAAGCGGCCAGCTTTTCGTCTTTACGACGACGCTTCAGGTAAAGCGCCGCGCCGCCAAGAGTAAGAGCGCCGATACCGGCCCCTGCTTCTGGGCCAGGGACTGCCTGAACCGATGCTGAGAAGCCTTTAACTGTAAACGAAGACCCCGGGGAAGCTATCGCGTTGGCCGACAGGACATAGGTTGCCCCCACCGTCAGACCAGAGATACGCTGCGTAATGGAAGTGGTTGCAGCACTCACAGAACTGGGGATATAAACGAAGCCAGCCGTGTTGTTGCTCGGTAAATTCAGCACGCTTACGCCGAAGGCTCCGAACCCCTCACCAACTCTTTCGATTGATGACCACGATACCGTAAGATTATATGCGGTGACAGCGGGCGTAAACAGCGCAGTTATGTCTGAGGTAAGTGGAGTGCTGCTGCTCAAGTCCACGGTGCCACTTGCCGGAATGCGGCCCATAGCGGCAGCGCTCGCTATGCTCATGCCAATAAACGCTATTACTAAAGAGACAGTTTTAAATCTCATGATTCCCCCGACGGCAAACCCTGCCAAATACTAGCGACCAAAACATGTTTAACAGAGAGTCAATGCGAAGTATTGCATAATTTCTACTGTAAACCTCAATGTATCGCATCCAAAATAACTAAAAATAAAATGTTGCTTCAATGCAACACTTACTCTCAGGCAAAGCAAAAACATGACTACCGACTGCATCGTGAGGCAAAGAAAACTATCAATATAGTGATACCACGGATTTTAGAATTACGACGCGCCTAGCTTAGGTGCTAAATTCGCTTCATCCTGATTGCCGCAGAGCATCTTGCTGCAGATGACTGTAGAACACCCTGACAGCCCCGCGTCGGAATCTGGCCGTAGCCTCTACACGCATTCCACCCTACAGTCGTTGAACACCATAGTTTAAGAAATTTGATTGTTCGAAAAGGCTTGAAAACGATTGGATCGGACAGGCTTATAAAAGATCACTGGATCGAGCTTCGCGCCGACAAATGCCTCACGTCGAACGGGCAGGAAATCAGCCCATATCCATATTACGTGCTGACCTATCCTGATTGGTCAATATTATAGCGATAACCCCTAGCGACAAAGTTTTGCTGATAAAACAATACAGACATGCCGCGGGCGAGACGTTTTGGGAGGTCCCAGGTGAAGCCGTCGATCCGACTGACGCGGATCCGGCCTTGCAAACCAATCGGCTCCACATATTCATCGCCACTGGAGCAAAACTGGTAGGAAGCCAGCGACTTGATGAAGGTGAAGAGGGACTGACCGTGCACCTGGTGGCATTTCATGAGCTTCTTGCGCGAGTTCGCGATGGATTTCTTGGACAAGCCCTTCACACCGCCTCGGTCCTGATGGCGCACCGGACACAGCTTTGAAAGCGCGCGCGCTTTAACCCTGCCCAGCTCGAGCCAATTACTGTTTCATCGCTCGTTCAAGCAGCGGCGCCACTTTGGCGGCCCCCTCCGTGGATAAGTGGTTGTTATCCACGTAGAGCACCTCGTGGTCCGTCCCGCCGACGCAGATCGATTGGCTGCAAAACACTTCGCTCGGCTCGACCAGATCGAACCCGAATTGTTTTGCCGCTTCCTGCAAGGAAATTTGGCTGTTGTGCTGTCTTTGCTGGACAACCTGAAGCGGCACATCGACCAAGGTCGCATGATCGGTGAGGATCATTCGGGCCAGGCTTTGCGGAACGGGTGCCGCCATCTCAGGGACGGTATCGACCACGAATGTCTTGATGTGACGGTCGGCCAGCCACGAGAACGTGGCCTGAATGCCCGCCGCCATCGATGGAGCGCCAATGTCGAAATGATCCTCCTGGACCTGAGGCGGCTCGTTTTGTTCATTGCCGAAGGTTGATCGCTCGAAATAGAACGGCCATCGCGCAGCCAGCACGACGGCTGCCGGGTGCATGGTCTCAATGAGCCTGGAAACAGCCTCATTGAATTCCCGGCAATCATATTTCGGTCTGTCCGCCCTGAAGATGCCCAGCAAAGGCGGACAGCCTGGCGTGGAGATCGCGTATCCTGCCTTGGATGACTGCTTGAGAGCCAGATCCATGGCGGGGCCGAGGGCTTGAGCATGACTGTCCCCCCATAAGAGGACCGTCGGCTTCTGATCTTGCGCCCCTACCCTGCAGACCTGAGGTTCGCGGTAGTCCTTCAATTGCCGGAGCCGGCCATCCTGCGAGATGAGTTCGTCGATCCTGCAATTTTCATCCGGCAGCCCCACATGAAGCGCATCTTTCGTCAGGTACCCGGCCACGCTGGCCGGAAGCCTGTTTGGAAGGCCGTGCAGTGCGGATATTCCCGCAGCCGCGAAGAACAACAGGCTCGTCAACCCAAGGGCGGCGATCGGCTTGGCGACAGAGCCTTTGCGTCGGAAGGGCTGTTCGATCAGGTGATAAGAGAGCGACGCGAGCGCAAAGGATAAAAGAAGCGCGCCCATCGCTTCCCCGAATCCCAGGCGCCTTGCCAGCCAATATTCTGCACAACAGAGAATTGGCCAATGCCACAGGTAGAGAGAGTAAGAGATCCTGCCGATATAGTTCGGGACTTTGGACGCCAGTGCGCGTGCAACCATGGTCTTTCCATCACGGATGATCAGTGCAGCACCGAGACAAGGCGCGAGAGCGCCCCAGGCAGGGAAAGACGACGTGCTATCGAGCAGAACGAAGGAAGCGCCGATCAGCACGATGCCGATGAGAGGCGCGATCCTGACGGTTACGATCCGGTGCGCCATCGGCAGCGTCATCAGCGATCCGACCAGGAATTCCCAAGCGCGGTATGGCAGCAGAAAGAACGCCGCCTCCGGATGCCTGATGAGCGCACGGCAAGACAGCGCGAAGGACACAAGCGCAGCCAGCCCCATCCAGGCGGCCGGTTTGATGCGAAACCTTCGGAACATGACGAGAGCGAAAGGAAAGACCAAATAGAACTGCTCTTCCACCGAGAGCGACCAGGCATGCAGAAGTGGCGTCGTCTCCGGCGGCGCTGAAAAATAGCCGCTCGTCTTGAGGTAGTAATTGTTTGAGTGAATGAGAATGACGGACTTCAAGGCTTTCGCCAGGCGTTCGTAATCGGCGGGACCATAAAAGAGATGGCCGAACATCAAGGTGACGGCGCATACGACAATGAGCGCAGGAACTAGCCGCAGAACTCTGCGCTCATAGAAGCCGATGAACGAAAAGCGCCCTGTCTCGAGATTCTCGCTGATCAGTCTTGTGATCAGGTAACCCGAGATCACGAAGAAGATGTCGACGCCCACAAACCCACCGGGCAGAGCATAGGGTGCAGCATGGAAAAGGATAACGGCTAGCACAGCGACTGCGCGAAGGCCGTCAATATCAGCTCTGTATGTCATGGGATTCGCAACGATGTTTTACAAGTGCTTAGCCGGTCTTATTAGCGATGTCGACTACAAGCAGCAGAGGAAATCGGGCCACGTCTCCAGATTTATATTGGAAGCAACAAGCGGACACGAGAAAGCTGCGGCAAGACAACTAGGCGGATCGGGGAGCGAACAAGATAACGGCAGCGCCGCTGAGGCAGATGAAGGCGCCGATCAGATCCCACTTGTCGGGCCAATGACGCTCCACCAGCCACAGCCACAGGATTGAGGCAATGATATAAATACCGCCATAGGCCGCATAGGCGCGCCCTGCGGCCTCGCTTTCGACGAAGGTCAGGAGATAGGCGAACAGGGCAAGGCTCAGCATACCGGGAATGAGCCAAAGCGATGATTTTTCCAGCCGAAAATGGGCCCAAAAGGCGAAACAACCGGCAATCTCCGCAAGGGCAGCGCCCGCATATGCAATGAGTGTGATCATGGCCTGTTGTAAAACAAATGCTCACAGACTGA
This sequence comes from Oryzifoliimicrobium ureilyticum, assembly GCF_037199735.1. Lineage (NCBI taxonomy): Bacteria > Pseudomonadati > Pseudomonadota > Alphaproteobacteria > Hyphomicrobiales > Rhizobiaceae > Oryzifoliimicrobium > Oryzifoliimicrobium ureilyticum. Next base: position 4,509 of record NZ_JBBBVQ010000009.1, read on the forward strand.
ATAGGCGCTGTTACCATATCTTTGGGCGCGACTTAGAAGCCTTTCGGGCGGTGATGCCAGCTTGCTGCTGATACGTTCTCGCCGTGCGTTTCAGCGCATCCATGATGTTGCTAGGCGCATCCGGTGCAGCGCGTACGCCGATGCGGCGCAGCCATGTGCATTGCCAAAGTCAATTAATCCGGACGAAAAAGTCACAATTCGGAAATCGCCGCAACAGCCCTTGCCAACGCCCTAGTATGGCCAAGATCGTCGGGCAGATAATTCCCATGCGGGTTCAGATTTTGATCATCGTGTCGCTCTTAAGCGCGCTGTCGTGGCTGGTAGCTTTTGATAGCTCCCGCGATCTATACCGCATGGCACATGAGGCAGGCGTGATCCCCAATCTCCATATCAAGCATCATCTGCGGGACGTGCTTTAGAGAGCATTTCCCAGGCACCAAAGACGGTCTCAGCGCAGAGGCAGCGCGTTACTGCAAGCGACGGTTGCGCAAATGTCTGATCTGGGCGAGGATTTACCCACGATATTCGCATGGGAGCCTCATATGAAGCCAGTGGAAACGCCGGAATTCTCCATCGAAGCCAATCCTATGTTCGAAAATGTCAGCGTCTTTGCTGGATCGATCAGGTTGCGGCCTCACCCGGAGACGACGTTTTCACCTCAGATGAGCGTGTGGGCTACCGAGCGAGAGAAACGAAAAACGCCGGAGAAATGGCTGAGCGAGTGCCTAAAGCGAGACGGCGCCAAGGTCGTCGAGCGCAGGGCTGTCAGTTTCGCGGGCATGACGGGCGAAATGAGCAAAGTCAAGGATCGCCTCGAGGATTGGGAGACGCGGGAAAAGCGTGCCTGGTACCGCCAGCGCGCTATTCTTGCCTCGCCCGACGGCTCCACATGGTTTCACGCGACCGCCATGGCCAGTGCGCCGGACCTTGCGCAGATCGAGGCTGATTTTACGCGCATGCTGGCCTCCCTTCGCATCAAGATCGAAGGAGAGGCTGCGGTTGACGCTAAAGCTGAGGCTGAAGCCGAGAAGGCGGCCGTGCTTGAAAGACTGAAACACGGCATGGAGCACATGGCAGATGCGCTCGATCGAGAAAGTTCCGAAGAACAACGCGGCGAAAAAGCCGCAGGCGAATTTGCAACCCCCGATGACATCGAGAAGCGTTTCAATGCAGCGGTCGGAGAGGCTGGCCTGAAGGACAAGCGGGACGCGCTGCGCCTGATCGTGTTGCCGACGGTTGCGATGATTGAAGGTGGTATCGCCGACCCCGGCATAACCGGTCTCAGCCGGATTGGCGGTGGACCGGATCTGCCCGCCGGCACAGATTGGCCGTCCAACGACAATGGCTTCCACCTGAATTTTCTGGCCCAGATCAATCTGGCTGACCTACCTGATCGCCCGGAGACACTGCCCGAATCCGGCCTCATCTCCTTTTTCATTGGAACGGACTATACGGACGGGCGTGTCCTCTACGCGCCTGGGGGCACCGATCTTGTCGCGCACGGGTTGGCGGCCGATGCTGCGGAGATCGCCATTTCGGCCTCACAAATGATCGTGTGGGACAGCGACCTCGGGCGGTTTGTGCCGAATGGACAAACCGTCGATGGATTGTCCGTCACCGTGAATGACGCCGGCCGTATGACGTTCCACCGCGATGGCACGCCTGTCTCGGTTTTTGCCTCCGAATATGAGTTCAGCTGCTCGGCGCAGACATTGCGCTTTGCCCGCACGCTCAGCGCTCCCTTCGGCCTGCCGGGCATCGGTAGCAATCCGAAGGCCTATGCCGATATCGGTATCGAAAACCCGTCGGACTTTGCCATTGCGATGAGTGAGCAGTTCAAGATTGGATCTGGCCCAAACCATCAGATGTTCGGTATCAGTGGTGTCAGAGAGATGCCTGCAATCCAGAAAATGGCTGCACATCACGCCGCAAAAAGCGGTTGGACCGATATAGCGACGCCCGACGACTGGTTCATTCTGATCAAGCTTGCATCCGGGGGTGAAGCGGATTTCAGCTTCAGCGATCATGGAGACTTGATTTTCATGGCCAACAGAAAGGACGTCGCTCAAGCAGATTTCTCGCGAGTCTATGCCTTTGTCGAGTCCGGCTGACAAACCCGGTGAGCGCCTTTAGCTGTAAACGGTTTTTTGGGAGCGCCCGAGTGGAGACGGCCCGGCGTTTGACTCGGCAAAAAATCGAATATGGCAAGATCAGCAAGCCCTGACGGCGGACGAGAGGCGAGCGCCCCGCAAAGTTCCGGCAAACGCCGCGAAATTGCCGAGCGGCCCCCATCTTGGCCATGGCGCACCTGTTGACGTGGCTCACTTTGCCATTGCGAACATGCCGACGATACGCTTGACGCGCTCGGCCCGGAATGGCGCTCTGATCCGACCATGCCGCTCAAGCTCCGTCAGGCCGTGCAGAGCGGCCCAGAATGTTTCGGTGGAGATTTCAGGATCGGCGGAAACCGGCTCGATCACCGCCATCATCGCGCCGAAGGCGTCGCGCAGAACCTGCGGCGTATCGGATTTTGCGAAACGAATGCCGGTCGGCAAAACGAACATGGCTTCATAAAGCGCCGGCCGCTCGAAGGCAAAGTCGAGGTAGGCGGTGGCGACATCCTCAAGCGCCTGCGCAGGAGTGGCATTGCCGCGCACCGCCTTGCGCAAGGTCGGGCCAAGCTCGGCAAACCCCTCAAGCGCAACGGCACCGACGATCGCATCGCGGTTCGCAAAATGAGCATAGAGAACGGGCTGGCTGTACTCGATTTCGTCGGCCAGGCGCCGCACCGTGACCGAAGGCCAGCCATCGCGCTCGGCCAGCATGCGTGCCGCCGCAACGATCCGCTGCTCCCGCTCTGCCCTCTCCCGCTCTTTGCGCTCGTTAATGCCCATTGGTTTGCCTTTCCTCTCACCGCATAAACACTAGCAATCAAAATTTATAAATGCAATGATTGACAATATAGCGATGCTAGATTTATGATCGGTGCTATAAATCAGATAGCAACTGCGCCTGTGAGGTCTTCAAATGTCGAACCTGATATCTTTTTCGCTCGCCGATGCTGCAACGCTCCTCGCGGCAGCGGCCTTTACCATTGGCGGCCTCGTCAATGCGACTGCGCGCCAGCCTATCCGCGAGCAATTCGTCCGCTACGGATTTCCGTCCTGGTGGTGCTGGGTCACAGCCGCCCTCGAGCTGATGACGGCTGTTCTTCTTGTCTTCCGTCCGACGTTTCTCGCCGGCGTCGCACTCGGCACATGCATCATGCTGGCCGCAATCGCCGCCGTGCTGCGCGCGCATGAGCCACGGCACGCCGCACCGCCAGCGGCATTCCTGCTGATCCTGTTGGTCGCAGCATCCATTCAGTTCTCGTAATTCCGACGCCCGATTTCTGGTCGGCCTGCCCCCGAACATCACCGCCTTTGAACCTGCGCTTTCCCTTTCAGCCCAGCGCAAAAGCCGATGCCGGAGTCTTTCCCTGGCGAAATCTGGGCGCCGGAAACACTCTACCCTCTTGTTTCAACAAAGTTTCCAGCCCCGAAGCAACGCCGCTTCGCCTGGAAACGCTCAAGGAGCCCAAGCATGAGCACATCCAGTCCAGCAGTAAGCGCGGTCGTCATCTACCATTCCGGCTATGGCCACACGCACCGTATGGCGCAGGCCGTCGCCGAGGGAGCCGGCGCCACGCTCCATGCCATCGACGCGGACGGCAACCTTTCTGAAGAGGGATGGGCCGCCCTCGATGCCGCTGACGCCATCATCTTCGGCGCGCCGACCTATATGGGCGGGCCGAGCTGGCAATTTAAGAAATTCGCCGATGCATCCTCAAAGCCATGGTTTTCGGCAAAATGGCAGGACAAGGTCTTCGGCGGCTTTACGAACAGCGCCAGCCTGAATGGCGACAAGCTGAACACCCTGCAATATTTCGTCCTTCTTGCGGGCCAGCATGGCGGCCTTTGGGTAAGCCTTGGCATCAAGCCATCGAACCTGAAGTCTTCGCTGCGCGATGACCCAAATCGGATGGGATCTTATATCGGCCCGATGGCACAGTCCGATGCCGATGCCGCGCCGGAGGAAATGTCGGTTGGCGACCTCGACACAGCGCGTCTTTACGGTGCGAGGGTCGCAGGCGTCGCGCGCCGGCTGAAACCAATGGAACAGCTGTAAGAGAGGCGCAGCAAACTCCGAAAGATCCTTGCGCGTGATGGCGCGGAAGGCCTTGGCCTATGGCCCGGGTGACGCATGAGCATCATCCGCGTCGAGCGCCGTATCATCGATTGGGATCATGACGCCACCTGTCTTGGCTGGTCCGCCAATAACAGCAATCCGCCTTCAAGAAACGGCGAGCCTTTCCGGGCTGACGGCGAGCGCTGAACGCCATGACAATAGCCCATACGGGCGGGATAAATGCCTGTTCCTGCTAAGGCGCCCCGATGATTCTCAATTCGGCCGGATAATCTCCCGCCAGGATTGGAATAAGAAGGTCATGCAGGCCAAGCGGATAGATGGCATCGCGGCTCTGCCTGATTTCTTCAACGCTCCACCATCGCATCTGCGTGATTTGCCGGTGCTCATGCTCGGTCCAGCCGTCCTTGCAAAGATCTTCCGTCTGCGAATGGGCGACGATGAAGTGCTCTTTGTAGGTTATCCCCCAGTTGCCGCTCCTGATGCTGTCTTCGCCGTACCAGACGACCGGGCCAAGACTGACATGGGAAAGACCGGTTTCCTCCTTGATCTCGCGAAGAGCGGTATCGGCAATGGTCTCCCCTGCATCCATTCCGCCTCCGGCAAGGATCCAGCAGGGATTGTCCACGCCGGATCGATCCGTATTGCGATAATGGATCAACAGAACGCGTTTGAATGGAGACAAAAGAATAACCCGCACACGGTTCGGCGTCGAAGGCACCATCTTGCTTCTCCTTTCAGCCCAAGAGCGGCTCGGTCGCGAACAAGATATGCGTTCTAACCTTCTCGGGCGCCCCATGACAGACCCAAGTTTTCCCGGAGGTGTTATGCCGCTTTAGCATTGCTGACCAAGCAACTGAAGCTATGGCGAGCAAGGGGCATTGCGCTTCTTTGGCATCACCGCTCATAACCTCAGCGTTTCCCAGAATTTCCAAAACGACACATGCGAGCAGCGCCCAATGATAAAATGATGAAAGCTGGATACACGCTACCTACCACGAGCGGTCACCGATCGCCGAAACGAAAAGAGGCGCTCGAAGCGCCTCCCTAGTTACAGTTCAGTAACCTGGCTTGTTACGCGGCCAGGTTTTCGTCCTTGCGGCGACGCTTCAGGTAAAGCGCCATACCGCCCATGGCGAGTGCACCAATGCCAGCCCCGGCTTCGGGGCCGGGGACCGCAGTCACCGCCGTGAAGCGAGCGCTGACATTATCCACCGTTGCCCCCTTGCTCTTGAACGAGAGTGTGTACGTTCCAGCGTCAAGGTTGAAGTTTTTGGAGAAGCTGTCAGTAATGTTCTTCCCAATATCTTTCGCCCACAGGAAACCGGTGGAAGATGTCAGAAGAACCGACAACGACTTCGTTGTTGCGAAATCGAAGCTGAACTTGAGCTTGCCGGGATTAGCGAGAGTGAAGCTCTGCGCTATGATGCCGAATGCACTACCCGAGCCGAGCTTTGCAGCTTGACCCTTTAAAGTTCCGGTGCTGGTTGTCCCATTGGTGGTCCATACTGTGGGAGATGCCCAATTACCTTTAAACTGTCCGTTGCTGATCACGTCTTGGGCAGAAAGAGCGGGAGTCGCACAGAGGAGAGCAACAGCTATCGTTGCATATTTTATATTCATGTCTTCAAGGCCCTTTCCTTTGAAGATAATTTTACATCATGTTAATAACGAATTTCTTTGGAAAGTCTATATATCCAAATAACAATACTTCAGTGAGGTAAATATAAACATCCGAAAACGAAATTTATGCACAAATAACGGGTATTGGGCGTTAGACATAATTCAGAGAAATTGTAGCACTTGTCTAAATCCTCGCCATTCAGGCTAATGAAGCCGGTCCGTTTCGCCCTCTGCGCACAAAAGTGAGCGTAATCCCGTCGATGGGATTTCAGCCGATCGACCGCGAACACACGACACATGTGTTTTGCGGCGACGCCTAGCCGAAGATTACCAAAGCTTCATGTTCTCTTAACTTTCCCTTTACCACCATCGCTCCATATCGTCAGCGTCAACAATAAGGACACTAATAATGAAGCTGTCATCAAGAGTGATCGTTGCTGCCGTCGCGACTTTGTTCGTTGCTGCCCCTCTGTCCGCAGAAGCCCAGGCGCGTGACTGGAGAGACCACGGCATGCACAGAAAAGTGTGCCATGTTGAGCGTCACAAGACACGGGTCCACGGCCACTGGGTCGTCAAGACCGTCAGAGTCTGCCGTTAAGGCGCGTGGGGCGGGCTTCGGCCCGCCCTTTGCTGCTCCTGGAAGACCGCTGGTCTTCCTGACCCCAGAGCGAACGAATTGGCTCTCGCCTTTCAGCAATAGCAATGGCAGGATTGGCGGCCAGAGCCCGCTACGGAGAGGGCGCCTTCGTTCTCGCCCAAGGTCCTGCCATGAAGCCCGCCCTGAAAATCGCCTGCCTGCACACGGCCGCCAGCAACATCGAGATTTTTGACGAGGCGGCGGCGATGCTTGGGCCTTCCGCGCCATGCCTGACCCATGAGGTGACGCCGCATCTTTTGGCAGCGGCCGAGCGCGAAGGCGGCCTGTCCGATCACATCGCCGCAGAGACGGCGCAGCATCTGGCCCGCATGGCGGACAAGGCCGATGCCGTCATTCTCAATTGTTCGACGCTCGGGCCAAGCATTGCAAATCTCACCGGTCATGCGGCAGAGCGCGCGATCAGGGTCGATGCCGCGCTGGCTGAAGAGGCCGTCGCCAAGGGCGGCCGGGTTGCCGTGCTATGCACCGTTGAAACAACGCTGGCCCCGACCGGCGCTCTCTTTTCCGCTGCCGCAGAAAAAACCGGCGCTCTTTGCGACATCCGCCTCGTGCCGGACGCATGGGCGCACTTCCGCTCCGGTCATATCGAGGCTTACCTCACCGCCATCGCCAAAGCCGCAGAGGAGGCCTATGCCGAGGGGATCGCCACCATCGCCTTCGCCCAGGCCTCCATGACCCGCGCTGCCGCAAAAGTAACAAACGCTCCCGCCCCGCTGACCAGTCCCAAAGCCGCTTTGCTTTCGGCTATGAAACGTTTTGGGACCGATGGGCGCATGTGAAATCTTGGATGATGCGGGATCATGAGGACCTTGAACGCCTGTTGTCCGCATGAGTCTATAGACATCTGTCGATCCATGGAAACGGCAGAGACCTTATCGAAAGGTCGTCGTTCCCTCCACGTCATCCTTGAGCCTGACCCGAGGATGACGGAAGAGGTGAGTGCCGGGCCGATGGGATGAACGCACCGCCTCTTGCCAATCTCGCGAAGGAAACGCGCGGGTGCGGCTCGCAAAGCCTCTCCCCATTGCGGCAAGGGTTGATCATCACCCAGCCGCATGACGCTACGCCAGCTCCTATTTCCGGCCCGGCAGCGCTTTTTCCCAATAGGGCGGATCGCCGAATGCTTCCCGCAGATGCTCGACCACGGCACGCAGCTTTGCCGAGGGATTGCGGCCGTCGGGATGGGCCATGTAGATGAATTCCTCCTGCGTCTCATGGCCGATGTCGATGTGGCGCAACGATCCGTCCTGCACCGAAGGTCCGATGATGAAGGCTGGCAGAAGGGCAATGCCGAGCCCGGCAACGGCTGCATCGCGCATCATGTCGCCATTGTTGAGGCCGAGCGCCGGGCGTGCCCGCACCACGGCCGGCCCGGCTGACGTGACGAACCGCCAGTCGGCAACGCCGCGATAGGTGTAGTGAATCGCCCTGTGATGATCGAGATCGGCCAGCGTCTTCGGCTGGCCGTAACGCTCCAGATAGGCAGGCGAAGCAACCAGCACGCGCCGGCTGCGGCAAAGGGTCCACACGACAAGGCGGGAATCTTCGATCGCGCCATGGCGCAGGATCGCATCATAGCCTTCCGAGGCGACATCGACGCGCCGGTCGTTGAGATCGAGCACAAGCTGCAATTCGGGATTTTGGGCAAGGAAGGGATAAAGCGCAGGACCGAGATGCATGCGCCCGAAGGTGACGGGCGCGGAAATGCGAAGCGGGCCGGACAAGGTGCCGCGCCGTTCGGCAATTTCAGAGGCGCCGATCTTGATCTCCTCGACGATACGCAGTGCGCGTTGCAGGAAGGTCGTTCCGTCTTCCGTCAGCGTCAGCTTTCGCGTCGTGCGGTGCAGCAGCTTTGCGCCGAGCGTTCGCTCCAGCTCTGCCAGTCTTTCGCTCACCACCGATTTGGAAATCCGCAATCGCCGGGCCGCCTCGCTGAGCGAGCCTGCCTCGGCTGTCGTCACGAATGCAACAATGCCTTCAATCCTGACCACGTTCGGTCTTTCCGAATTCGAGTTCCCTGATTTGGAGGCTAATCCGAACGCTGCCGAAATGCCATCTTCTGTTTCAGCGAGGGCGGATACGCCGCGCCTCACACGCCATGTCGAACAAGGAGGCAATGAAGACCATGTCCAGATTGACTGGAAAAACCGCAATCGTCACGGGCGCAAGTTCCGGCATCGGCCGCAACACGGCTCTGCTCTTTGCCAAGGAAGGCGCGAATGTCGTCGTCGGGGCGCGCCGCCAGGGCGAGCTCGACCGGCTGGTGGCCGAAATCAAATCGTTCGGCAAGGAAGCCGTGGCAGTGGCCGGAGACGTGCGCTCCGAAGATTACCACAAGGCCTTGGTGGCCGCCGCCATGGACAATTACGGCAGGCTGGATATCGCTTTCAACAATGCCGGCATCATTGGCGAAGCAGGCCCCAGCACAGGCATTTCCGAAGAGGGCTTTACCGAAGCGCTGACCATCAACCTCACGGCCTCGTTCCTCGCCGCCAAGCATCAGATCGCGCAGATGGAGAAAGAGGCAAGCGGATCGATCATCTTCACCTCGACCTTCGTCGGCTACAGCTTTGCCTTTCCCGGGGTTGCCGCCTATGCGGCCAGCAAGGCCGGCTTGATCGGGCTGACGCAGGCGCTGGCGGCCGAATACGGACCGAAGAACATCCGCGTCAATGCGGTTCTGCCCGGCGCCGTCGATACGGATATGTATCGCGACGTCAACGACACGCCGGAAAAACAGAGCTTCATCACCAACCTGCATGCCCTCAAGCGCGTTGCTACGCCAGACGAGGTCGCCCGCACCGTGCTCTATCTTGCCTCGGACGACGCCAGCTTCGTCAGTGGCACGGCCATGCTGGTAGACGGCGGCGCATCGATCACCCGCACCTGACCCTCGCCGGTAGCACTCGGCGGGTATGACCGGTTGACGTGAGAGGTGGTCACCTCGGGAAAAAGAACCCCTCCCCACAGGTGGGAGGGGCTTAACCCGGCGGCCGCGTTTATCGATCCATAAAAGCAGAAGAGGCGCTATCAAAAGGTCCCCCGGTCGCTTCGCTCAAACGTCAATCGCGAATTCCCTCTCCCGTCATCCTCGGGCGTGGCATGAGGAGCCATCTTTGACGGTCGTGCTAAGCCATGGTTCCTCGGCAAGCCCGGGGGTGATGGAAACGAGGAGCGCTCCATCCAAAACCAAAGAAGTGCGATCATCGCGCGGCCTCAATCACCAAAGCTTGACTGTCTCCACCGCTCTGGCCTGGCTAAGTTTGTCTCACTGCATGGAGGGCGCTGAATGACTTCATTCCTGAGGGCCATAGCCGTATTTCTTGTCATGGCATCTGCTTCTCCAGCTTGGTCGATCGGCTTCCAGTATTTTTCACTCCCCGATGACAACGGACGGCCTATCGAGGTTGGCATTTGGTACCCAAGCGCATCGCAAGAAAAGCAGACCACAGTGGGCATGATTTCTCAGACGGTTGCTCTTGACGGCGCAGTCGAGGGAAGCGGTTTGCCTACCGTCATATTTTCGCATGGCAATGGCGGCTGGTATGGGGATCGCTCCGATTCCGCGACCCTGCTTGCACAGCACGGCTTCGTTGCGGTTTCGCTTACCTATCCCGGCGATAACTACAAAGACAGGAGTGACGGCGTTCGCCGCCAAATGACGAGCCGCCCGATCGTGACCAGCCAGGTTCTCGACTACATGCTGACTAGCTGGAGCGGCCGTGGTCATCTCGATCAGTCGAAGATCGGTTTTTACGGCTTTTCGGCGGGCGGCTACACAGGACTATTGGAACTTGGCGGCGTGCCGGATTGGACCGTATTTGCTGAGCACTGTGCGGAGTATCAATCGGAAATGACATGCAGCGTGGGCGGAGCCAACCATCTGTCCTCGGCGCAGACCGCCACCCTAACATCATCGACATGGCATCACGATCCGCGCATCAAAGCAGCAGTGCTTGTTTCGCCCGGCTATGGATTTGCTTTCGATCCGAAGTCACTTCGCACGATTGGCGTTCCCATCGAGCTATGGGGCGGAAGCCTTGACGAGAACGTGCCTTTTGCCAGCAACGTGGCGTACCTGAAAAACTATCTGCCGAATGTTGTGGCCGTACACGACGTTCCGAACGCCAGACATTATTCGTTCCTGAAACCATGCAGCGAAGCACTGAAGGCGAAAAGCATGGAAACCTGTTCAGATGCGCCTGGCTTTGATCGAGCTGCGTTTCAAAGATCGCTGAATGAGGATTTGCTGGCTTTCTTCCAGAAAGAACTCTTGGTGAAAGCGCAATAACATTAGCTGCCGACAACGATACGCCCCTCCTCACAGGTGGCAAGGGCTTAAACCGACAGCCGCGTTTATCGATCCATAAAAGCAGAAGAGGTGTCATCAAAGGGTCCCCGGTCGCTTGTCTCAAACGTCAATCGCGACATTCCCTCTCCCTTTATCCTTGGGCTCGACCCGAGGATCCATCCTTTCAGGTCGTCCTAGGCCATGGATCGCCAGGCCCAGCACGAGGTGACGAGAGAGGCGAAGGCTGCGTCGAAATGATCGCCCCACACCATGATGAGCAATCTCGCGAAGGAAACGCGCCGGTTGCGTCTCGGTAGCCCCTCCCCCTTGTGGGGAGGGGTTGGGGAGGGGTGGTCCTAGCTCCATCTTATGAGAGGGAACTACACCCGCATCGACGGGCCGAAGCCGCCCGCACTCCCGACAGATGGAGGCTGACACCAAGCCTTGGGATGACGGGCCGTGGCGAGCGCGCTATCCTGGCGTGCCTACACGACATCACGGCCGGCGGATCGAAGGCTTCAGGAGCAAGCATGCACGATGATCAGATTGCCATTGGCCTTGCAACCGCAAAGGCGCTGATCGCGGCGCAGTTTCCGCAATTTGCCGGTCAGGATGTTGTCGCGCTGCAGGCGGCAGGGACGGTCAATGCGATCTTTCGCATCGGGGATGGATATGCGGCGCGTTTTCCATTGCGTGGTATGGACGCCGGAGAATGCCTTGCGCTTCTGCAGGCGGAAGTGGCTGCGAGCCGTCAATTTCACGCCTGCTGCCCCTTTGGAAGTCCAAACCCTGTTGGCATCGGCCGGCCGGGCGACGGCTATCCCCTGCCCTTTCTCATCCAGACCTGGGTTGAAGGCGAGCCCGCAACGCCCGCGGGGCAAAGCAGATCGGCCGATTTTGCACGCGATCTTGCCCGTCTCGTTGCGAGGCTGCGCACCGTCGATCTCAAAGGTCGGCACTTCGACGGCAGGGGCCGCGGCGGCAATCTGCGCGATCACGATCAATGGATGGACCTCTGCTTTGAAAGAAGCGAAGGCCTCATCGATGTACCGCGTCTTATGCGCCTTTGGGCAAGTTTGCGTACGCTTCCCAAGCTTGGTCATGAGGTCATGAGCCACAAGGATCTCATTCCGGCCAACCTTCTTGTGAAGCGCGATCGCCTTGTCGGGGTCATCGATACCGGCGGCTTCGGTCCGGCCGATCCTGCGCTTGATCTCGTTGCGGCCTGGCATCTGCTTTCCCGCGAGAACCGGCGGATCTTCCGGCAAACGCTTGCCATCGGCGATCTCGAATGGCGGCGCGGCGCGGCCTGGGCCTTTCAGCAGGCGATGGGTCTTGTGTGGTATTATCGAACCACGAATCCAACCATGAGCGCACTTGGCGAAAGTACGATCGCGCGCCTTTTGGAAGACGAGGAAACGCTGACCGCGCCCTCTATGCTCTAAAGCACGCATAGCAACCATTGCGCACTCCTATGAGCGCTGCACTCTCCACCAGCTCCGCCTCACGCTCGGGAACCTGCAGGATGATCTCTGGTTAGACCGGTGGAGAGGATACAACAATGCTGCAACGCGAACTTGAGGGCTACCGGCTGCTGGTGGTCGAGGACGAATATTTCGTGGCCTCGGACCTGATGCGAACGCTGGAAGATGCCGGTGCACATGTTTACGGTCCGGTTTCGGATGTCGAGCGCGCCATGGAGATCGTGGGGGGCTCTTTCACGCTGGACGGGGCTATCCTCGATATCAACCTCAATGGCGAAATGATCTATCCTGCCGCCGAGCTTTTGGCCTCAAGACTCATCCCCTTTGTCTTCGTCACCGGCTATGATCGCGCGTCGGTGCCGAGGGCCTTTGCCGATACACCATATCTCGGCAAGCCCTTCGACAATGAGCGTCTTGTCTCGGTCGTGGCGAGTACGGTGCGGCGCAAGGCAGTGTCCTGAAGCCATGGAACGCCACCTAAAATTCCCTTCGACATTGCGCCGGCCTCATGTCGCTGCTCATGCGTTATGCAGGCCCGCCGTCCCGCTTCGCCTTCGAAATCGGCAGCGAGATGCGGCAGTGAACCCCATCAGGCAAGAAGACGTATGATGTCCTTGCCTGCAGCTGATAGGGCAATGCGTTCTCGATCAGATCGCGCCCCTGCCCTTCACCATGATGATAAGCACCCTCAGGCAGGATGACGCCGCTTTCGCGCCAGTCGATAACGAGCCATGGCCGGTCGTCTCCGGCCGGATGTTCAAGCGACCATGAGACGGTCAGCCTGCCCGTTTCCTGCGACAGCGCGCCGTATTTCACGGCATTGATGGCGAGTTCGTGGAGAGCAAGGGAAAGCGTCTGCACCATGGAAGAGCGGAGCCGCACGTTGGAGGGCCCTTTGAGCGAGACCCGGCCGGAACCGCCGTCCATTGCATTGATCTCCGTCGAGATCAGCTCGTTGAAAGTGACGCGATCAAAGGCGCCAAGCCGCGACAGAAGCCCTTGCACGCGGGCCAGGGCGTTGAGACGATCGCGAAACCTTGTGCTGAAATCGGAAAGGTCCTGGCTCTTATAAGCCGTCATATCGGCAATGGATCGCACCACGCCCATCAGGTTTCGCGTGCGGTGCTGCAGTTCCTTCACCAGAACTTCCTGGCGGTCCTCCCACATGCGCCGATCGGTGGTGTCGATCATCGCGCCGATCATGCGCCGCGGCCGGCCCTTCGCGTCGTAGAAAAATCGCCCGCGCCCATTCAGCCAGCGCACCGAACCATCCGGATGCAGCGAGCGGAACTCGTCAACATATTCTTCCTTGGTTTCCATGGCGTTGCGCAAGGAGGCTTCCACCCGCTCCCGATCGTCAGGATGAACCCGGACAATCCAGGCCTCATAGCTCGGCGTAACCTCCCCAACCGTATAGCCCTGCATGCGAAAATGCTCATCCGACCAATGCACCTTTCCGGTGGGGATTTCCCAGTCCCAAAGGCCGAGCCGCCCGACGGCCACGGCGCTTCGCAGCCGCTCCTCGCTCTCACGCAATGCATCCTCTGCCTGTTTGCGCTCCCTGATGTCGTCAAACAGGACGGCAACACGCCGTTTGTGCGGCTCGCCGACGCGAAAGGCATAGACGCTGTACCAATGGCCCATCGTATCGGCGCGCTCTTCGAAACGCTGCGGCTCGCCCGAAAGCGCAATCTGCCCGTAAATGTCGAACCAATGCTGCTCGAGATCCGGCTGAAGTTCGCTCACGCGCTTGCCGATCACATCCTTCAAGCCGGTCTGTCTCTCGAAAGAGGCGTTGGCTTCCAGGAACCGGTAATCGAACGGCTTGCCCCGCTCGTCGAAAATCATCTCTATGACACAGAACCCCTGGTCGATGGAGTTGAACAGCATCTCGTAATGCGCCTCGCTTTCGCGCAGCGCTTCTTGAATGCGCTTGTGCTCGGTGATCTCGAGCGTTGAGAGCAGAATGCCGTCATCGGCCTTTGCGATGCCTTGGAGAAACCAGCCATCGAACTGCTCATGCGCATAAAACTGCTCGTGCAGGACGGGCTCGCCCGTGGCAATGACCTGCAGGAACTTGTCCCATATGCCGGTGGAAACGACGCCCGGATTTTCCGTCAGCAGGCGCTTGCCTGTCATCGTGCCCCAGCGCTCGTTCCACCGCTTGTTCGTCAAAACCCACTCGAAATCGACGACCTCATCGGCCTCGTTTCGAACTGCCTTGAAACGCTGGATCACTTGGACCGAGTTATCGAAGGTCGTGCGCAGCAGCGAGATGATTTTCAACAGTTCCATCTCGACATCCCGATGCCGGCGCAAGTCGCCTGAAGGGGCCGACAGACCGCCTTCGGCCTGGGAAAGACTGAGGAACATCTGCTCGCGCTCGGCGCGCCGCTCTTCCACGAGATGCAGACGATCTATGACCGGTCCGAGGATCGTCGCATAAGTTCGCAGAAACTGGATCTCGTCATTGCCAAAGGCGCGCGGCTTCGTATCATCCACCTGCAGGACGCCATAGGGTCGCTGGCCCGGAACGAAGATCGGCACGTTGACGAGCGACATGACGCCCGCCTCGCGCATGAAGGCGGGAACATGAAAACGGGTTTCCTCGGCGACATCCTGCGTGATCACAGGTTCCGCAACGCGAATGGAATAGGCCTCGGAGGAAGCCTCGTCCATGGAAAGCCGCTCATGACCAACGATACCGGGCTGCCAGCCGACACCAGCTCGCACCAGAAGCTCCTGCCGGCCCTTCTGGATTTCCAAGATCTTGGCCCGCCCGGACCCCAGCGCGCCACCGACCAGGCGGCAGGCCTCCGTCAAAATCTCGTCAAGATCGTTGGACCGGATTGCCAGTTCGCCGAAATCGGCAAGCACCTGCTGGCGCTTCATCATTTCGTCGCGCTTCGGGCTCATGAAATTGCGATGCCAAACGGCATTCCCTCCGTCTGCTTCACCTTCTAAGCGGTGAAGTCACAAGAGGTTCCAGCCCATCGCCGCCGGCAGACCGAGAAAGGTCCGCTCGCCGCTTAACGGCAGGGTCATCCTAAAAGAAAGGCGGCCTTAAAAGGACGTCAGCAGGTTCGCGCCGAAATCGGGCTCGACATTGAGGAACGGCGCGGCCCGGCTGATAATGTCATGCACCATGGGCGCTGCCGTTTCGGTAGCAAGGTTCAGATGGTTGAGGCCCGTGAGCGGCTGGTCGATGAAGGCAAGCACGACATATTTTGGGTCCTGCATCGGAAAGGCAGCCAGGAAGGAATTGAAGCTGAGCTTGTGCGAGTAAACGCCGTGGATGACCTTGTTGGCGGTGCCCGTCTTGCCGCCGACATGAAAGCCAGGAACATCGGCCGTTCTGCCCGTGCCATGTTCGCCGTTCAGCTGGAAGAGATAGCGGATCTCGTCGCTCGTCTTCTTCTGGACGACAACCGTGCCGGTCTTTTCAGCCTCGTCCGGCGTGCGCGGGAAAAAGGTCGGCTCGATCAGCTCGCCGCCATTGATGAGGGCCGCGCCCGCAACGGCCGTCTGCATCGGCGTGGTGGCAACGCCGTGGCCGAAGGCGATGGTAATGGAATTCAGTTTCTTCCAAACGCGCGGCTGGCTCGGCGCCTTCACCTCGGGCAGTTCGGTCTGCATTTTGGACAGGAGGCCAAAGCTCGTCAGGTAGTTTTTCTGGATCGTCATGCCGACCTTGTCCATCATCCTGGCGGTACCGACATTCGAAGAATAGCGGAAGATTTCCGGGATCGACAGGACGCGCCGGGGCACGTCGCGGTCGTCATGAATGGTAAAGCCGCCATACCGCAAGGGCGTTGCGGCATCGAAACTGTCCGACATCTTGACCGTGCCGGTATCGAGCGCCATGGCAATCGAAAAGGTCTTGAACACCGACCCCATCTCGTCCGTGCCGTTCGACATGCGGTTCAGCCAGCCTTTGACATCGGCCTTCGGATCGTTCGGATCGAAATCGGGAACCGAGGCCATGGCCAGCACTTCGCCGGTATGGATGTCCAAAATCACGGCCCCGGCCGACTGGCCCTGATAGCGGCCGATCGCATCCGTCACCACATCGTGGACGACATTCTGGACGCGAAGATCGATGGACAGGCGCACCGGTTTCAGCGCGTCGGACCCGACCATGCCGGTTGCCATCAGGTCTGAAAGGCCTTGCTGGTCGAGATATTTTTCCATGCCCGAGACACCGTGATTGTCGATGTCGACATAGCCCAGAATATGCGCGGCGGTTCGCCCGCCCGGATAAAAGCGTTTCACCTCGGGCCGGAACCCGACTGCAGGCAGGCCCAGCGCCAGCACCTGGCTCTGCTGCTTCGGCGTCAGCTCGCGGCGCAGCCAGGCAAAATGCGAATGCTTGTCGGAGAGCTTTTGATAAAGCGCCTTTGCATCGAGATCGGGAAAGACGCTTGTCAGCTTTTCCACCGTCTCATCGACGTTGACGGCGCGGTTCGGCTCGGCAAACATCGAGACCGTATGCACATCCGTGGCCAGAACCTGGCCATAGCGATCGAGGATATCGGGACGGAAAGCAACGACCGGGGCCGGCGGGATCGAGCTGGTGGTCATATCCTGGGCCATGCCCAGATAGACGAGCTTGCCGAAAATGACGCAATAGACGGTGACCAGCGTGCCGAACAGCGTGATGATGCGCGTTCTGGCCAGCTTCGATTTTTGCCGCTGTTCCGGCAGTGTCCGTCGCTGCCGCGCGCCGCCGAGCTTCAATGTGACGAGCCGGCCGCTTCTGGCGGCAAGAAAGGAAAGAATGGACATCGGCGGCCCGCTGAATACCTGTTATGCAAAAGATAATGTCAATGAAAACAATGATGCGGACTTGGCCGGACCATCGTCGAGCATGCTTGGCAAATCAGTGCTCTGGACCAAGAGTTGGGCTCGAATGCTTAACGAAAGCTTACCGGGAACGGTAAACAGCCCGTAATCGCCGCACCTCACCGGATCGTGATCTGGGATGGGTCCATGGCGCTGCGGACAGCCAGACGACAGTGCCCCAGCCCAACCGGCCAATGGGCATGATCTCAGCCGAGATTATGCAAAGCCTGGTTGTGCCACCGTCGACAAGGATGCGATAAGACGCTCGAATTGGAGGCAGTTTGATATGACGGCGGCAGGTCTCTGGCCACGATCCCAGACCGCTCGTTTTCCAGGGAAGAAACATCATGAAGCGCCTGCTGACAGCCCTCCTGATCGCACCGCTTTGGTGTGTCCTTGCCGCGATGGCGTACGGGCTTTTATTGACGAGGCCCGAGTTTTGGAAAGACATGAGCCGGACGGAAATGCTGGGTATGTCCGCAGCGGGCGGAGTGCTGCTGGGGTATGTAGCGATGCTCGTGCTCGGACTACCTTCGTACAAAATCCTCCAACGGCGTTCGCGTCATTCTCTACGGGCTTATCTTGCGACATGGTTCATCGCTGGCCTGATCGGATGGCTCGTCGTCTTCCTCGCCGGCTGGGTGACATCGGGAGCGGGCTTCGCGCTCTCCTATCTGGGGGAGACGGTGGTCAAAAGGCCGTTCGTGCCGCTGCGGTTCGGCGTCCTATGGGCGGTGGTGGGTGCCACCTTCTGGGCCATCATCAGACCAGATCGCCGACAGGCTGCTCTCCTTCCCGAGACATTCAGCTGACAGCATGACGGAGGGCGCAAATGGACTGGCTGCCGGACACCGATCTCGGTGATCCTGATGCGCAGCTGACCTCAAGCTCGCTGACATGCTGAAGGTCACTGGTGCCGATAATTTAGCAATGCTATATGAACACGCTGGCACTGCAGCTCATGCTTTCAACGCCATCATGGATGCATAGAAAAAGAACGCCTTGCATCGGAAGGAACCGACAGGAACGTTCACACAAGAAGAAAGAATATAGGTCGCTGCCATGGGGGAAGCGTCGAAATGCTGCTCGCGGACGATCCGGTGCGGATCTGTCAGCGAGCCGGGGACCGGGGATCAATGCGAATAAAGCTCGTACTAAAGAAGCTGCTGGCTGTGCTTCTGGTAGGCTTCTTTTTACTTTGGAGCGTACAACTTTTAATTCTATTGTTCTCATTCCCCACTCGCTACCTGCAACAGGTCATCGAGACCGAAGGCATCCCGATCGATTTGACCATTGGAACCTTCGCAGGAAACGCCGTGATTGTAGCGCTCATCCTGGCATCCTACGTGCTGCGATGGCCGAAGACCCGGTCTGGCTTCGCCATGGCAGTTACATGGTTCTTCTTCGCCTCTGCCGGCTGGGTTACAGCCTTCCTCGTCGGTTCGCTTGCCGCAAGAGAGGGCTCTTCATTTCCCTCTCCGGCACTGACCATCGTCCATAAACCGACAATCATCCTGTCCTTCTGCCTTCTCTGGGCAATGGCTGGCTTTTTCTTAGGTCCATTAATACCCCAGCGAAGAGCCTCAGTGGAGCGTTCCGACCTGTCTCACTGATGCCAGCCAAATATGCGTTGAGAGCGCAATCGGAGGCAGGCAAGCAAAGGTCGTCATTTTATTGGCTGATCATTGAGGGCGCTACCAGGCACAACATTGCGGCGTTTTGAGCTTTGGCACGAACGGTAGCTTCCCGTGTGAATTGCCATCACATTCGCACGGGCTATATGTTTACCAATTGTTTCAGCACAACACCCGCTTTGCCATGCATACAATTTCTCATGCATACAATATTCTCAATGGAGCGGATCATATGAAAGATTCAGGCGCTATTGTTTGGTGGATCGACAAGGGCCATAGACTGCAAAGCATGGTGATTTCGCCCGCCCAGCTTAAGCAGGGTCACTCGTACGAGGCCGAGGCGTCATGGATAACGAATGATGCAGAAAATTATGAGGTGATCTTGCTGAATCGGGCCGGAAATCCGGAAGAAAAAGCCCGCATAGAGCGGCTAAAGGCTAAAGCGGAAGAGCTTCGTGGCAAGCATTAGTTGGAGATAACGCACTCCAGGCATTGACTTTTTATGAAAAATATGGTAAGCCTTCGGCAACCTTACAGGCTAAAGCCGAGAGAGCGAAGCGAACGGATAAGCGTAAGTGTGCGGCTTTAGCCTGTAAGGTTGCCGAAGGCCCTTGATAAGGCTTACGATTCTAGCATGGCGCAGCCGGTTTGTCCAGTGGATTATTTTTTTCATGTGCCGTCTCCTTGAGGCGTTGATAATAGAAGTTATCATACGCCATTTTCTTGACTAAGTACATGAAATAACTGGTTTTTCTTGCTATTTTTTAGCTTTTAGAGAGACCTGACCAATGACTTTCAAGCGGTTGGACTCCTACAAAGGCCTATTATCAGCGGAAAAAATCGCTTTTGGCATGAATGCAGCAGGCCGTAGCGCGAAGCGGATGCATGATGATGCAAAGTTGTTGCTCGCCAATGGGCGGTTTCCGTCTGCCGCATCATTGGCAATCTTAGCCATCGAGGAAGCCGGGAAGATTTCAATTCTCAGGGGTATGTCTACGGCCCCCGATGATGCGGCCCTGAAAGCTGCATGGAAAGATTACCGTTCACACACGGCAAAAAACGTCGCGTGGATCATCACGGAGTTGGCCGCGAAGGGTGCCTGGAGCTTATGTGACTTAAGGCCAATATATGATAGTGACAGCGATCATCCTGCACTGTTAGACGCCATAAAGCAGATTGGATTCTACACGGATTGCCTTGGTAAGGCGCATTGGTCGGAGCCGCCGGAGGTCATAGACGAACGGTTGGCCAGCATGCTTGTTACCGTCGCCGGAATTCTCGTGCCAAAACGTGAAATCGGTATCCGGGAAATAGAGCTTTGGATTCAGCATGTCGGGCCGCATGCGAAAAGCCCCGGCATGGCTCATGCGGCTGTCCGCTTCTACGAGGCTATGCGAAACGAAGGGCTTGATACAAACGACCCAGATGAAATTCGAAAATTCTTTGGCTTGAAGTTTGCGGGCTGACGGTCAAAACGGCGGCTTGACGACGCAAACGTCTCCCATGTCCCTGGCGTTCATCTTGACGATCCGAACTTCAGCGATCGGCGGCAGTTTTGAAGCGTCCTGATCCTCGTCGGGGCCGAAGGCATATTGGATCAGGATCGGCTGCTTCTGGTATGTTCCGACAAGCCGAACGACATCGCAGGCGTCGCCGAGATCGGGCTCCGGCTGCATTTCGGTCAACTGGTTGCCCTTACGCTCCGCCCAAACGTCGAGCGCGCATTTCTCGGAACCGGCCACGCCCATGAAGTCGAAGACCGTGCGGCTGGCGTTATGGTAGAGCGAATAATCGCTGTCGATATCGTCGAGGTTTTTCAAGAGGCTGTCCTTCAAGCCTTCAGACAATGCGAAGGGTTTGACCAGCCTCTCGAGGTCCTCGATGGAGCGTCCGCCCGAGGTGCTTCCTTCGGAAGTTCTCGAAGGTTCGATCGAGCCGATCATCGCTTTAACCTTGTTTACATCGCCAAGCGGAAGCTTTTTCACCTGCCTGCAAAAAGCCGAAGCGGGCTCTGCCGCATGGGCATTCACTGCCAAGGCGGACATAAGAACAATGAAAATATACTTCGATTTCATCACATTGTTTTAGAGCGAATTGACATTAAGAAGAGAGCGCCGATGCAGGCGCGCCCCTTTCGAAACATATCTGGCCATCACGCCTCCCAGCCGATCTTCTTTCGCAGGAAAGCAAGGCCGAGGGCGGAGAAGGCGGCGACTTCTTTGTTGTTGCGCCCTGCCCCGTGTCCGCCGCCTTCCTGCTCGTAGAGATAGGCCTCATAGCCCATGGATTGCAGCTTGGCGGCCATCTTGCGGGCATGGCCGGGATGCACCCGGTCGTCGCGCTGCGTGGTGGCAATCAGGATGGGCGGATAGGGTCGGCCAGGTTCTGCCGTGTGATAGGCGGACATATGTTGCAGGAACGCCCAATCCTCCGGCTTGTCGGGATCGCCATATTCGGCAATCCAGCTCGCCCCGGCCAGAAGCCGGTGATAGCGCCGCATGTCGATGAGCGGCACGGTACATAAGAGCGCACCGAAACGCTCGGGGTAACGCACCAGCATATTGGCAATCAGCAGACCGCCATTCGACCCGCCATGCCCGGCGATACGGCCTGGCCGCGTTACGCCGCGCCGCACGAGATCCTCGGCGACAGCGGCAAAATCGTCATGCGAGCGCGCCTTTTTCTCGCGCCGTCCCGCCTCGTGCCACCAGGGGCCGAACTCGCCGCCGCCGCGAATATTGGCAACGACGCTCGTGCCGCCCTTTTCCAGCCAGAGCTGACCGAGCGAGGCCGAGTAGCCGGGAATATTCGAGACTTCGAAGCCGCCGTAGCCTGACAGATGGACAGGCGCATCGCCTGTTTCGCCGGGCGGACCGGCCTGCACGTAGGGAATGCGCTCGCCATCGACGGAGATTGCCTCATGCCGGGTTACGACGAGACCGTCGGCGCGAAAAAGGACTGGCGCCTGCTTGAGCACCAAAGGCGCGCTCAGCGCCGGGCTGATCTCGTAAAGCGTCGGCGGCGTGACGGGATCGGATGAATAGGCCAGAAGATCGCCGTTGGATTCCTGATAAAAGGCGTCCAGCGACCAGACGCTGACCGTTCCAAGCTCCGGAAGTCCTTCGATGCGTTGTTCTCGCCATCCCTGCTTGGGATCGAGCACCAGGAACTGCGCGCGCAGATCATCGAGGATCGACAGGACAAGCCGCCCGTTGGACCAGAAGAAGCTCTCCAAAGCGCGGCGCGGTGTCGGCTCAAACAAAAGGCGGAAGTCGCGCCCGCCCGCGAGAAACGTATCGAGATCAAGTCCAAGAACGCAGCCGGATGGATAGATGCGCCCGTCTAGAACCCAGTCTTTTCGCGGGCTGAGCGCCACGAAATCGTCGTCCCAGTACACCCGGATATCGGCAGGAAGATCGAGACGCATTTTGGGCCCCGTCCGATCGCCGACATGAATGACGGCATCGAAAAAGCCCGTCCGCTCAACGAACACGCACAATTCCTGCGATCCGCGATATTGCACGTCGCTGCCGACGCTCATGCTGGTTGCCGCGCCTTCAAACAACACGGGACCCGCCAGCGGATCGGCGCCGCGCCGCCACAGCCGCACCGTTCGCGCATAGCCCGAGCTCGTCGCCATGCCTTCGCCAAGCGGACTGACCAGCAGCAACGTGTCACGATCAAGCCAGTCGATCCCGCTCTTGCCTTCCGGCAGGTTGAAGCCGTCGCCCACGAAGCTTCTGCTGTCGACATCGTATTCGCGCAGCGTCACCGCATCGCCGCCGCCGCGCGATAAAAATAAGATGGCGCGATCGTAATGCCCGTGCTGGCTGGAAGCGCCGCGCCAGACCCAATCGGCCCCCTCCTCCTCAGCCAGCGCATCGATATCGATCAGCACCTCCCATTCAGGACGCTCCAAGCGATACTGCTCCATCGTCGTGCGCCGCCAGAGCCCGCGCGGATGGTCGGCATCCTGCCAGAAATTATAAAGAAGCCCGCCCCGCCGGGTCACGTAGGCGATCTTGTCGGAACGATCGAGCGCTTCGGCCAGCCTGTCGCGGTCCTGCTCGAAGCGGGCATCGGCAAAGGCGGCAAGCGTCTTGGCATTCTCGCCCGCCACATAGGCAAGCGCCTGCGCGCCCTCGATCTCCTCCAGCCACAGCCGCGGATCGTCATCGGGCGCTGCAAGGGTGGGCCTGATATCGGCGTGATCTGACATTGGGCATCTCCTGAAATGTCGTGGCTAAAAAAGCGACTGAAAATCAAGTTTGACAATCGACTCGGCCGCGCCGATAGGACGCGGCAAAGCTCGGCGGGGTACACATCGTTGATACCCCTCCCGACCTGCCGGCGCCAGCCCCATAGTCCCAGGGAGCGTTGCGGTGAGGATGGCCTCGAATGTGCTTTCCTCATCGTTGATGATATCGCTCCTTGGCTCTATCGGCAGCGTGGCCATCGACTGAAAGCGAGCGCTCAGCTCTGCCCGAGCATTGCCAGAAAGCGCCGCAGCGCTGCGCCGATGTGACCCATGTAGGGCTGAAATCCCTCGACACCGGTCGTCTCTCGAACCCGCCGGAAGTTGAAGCAAAATTCGAGCGGGCGCAGGGTCTGTACGAGACAGAGGATGCGCTCCAGCTGGTCAAGGCTTTCCTGCGCAAGCCAGACCTCGAAATAAGCACGCTTCAGATCGCCGGCGAGGTTTGAGGCTGGATCGAACCCATGATGGCGGGTAGCACTGTCCAGAAAGCTTGCCAGCGAAAAGAACGGATGGGTGATCACCGCATCGCCCCAATCGTTGATGACGAATTTCCCTTCGCGGACCAGCACATTGTTGTCGTGAAAGTCGCAATGCTCCAGCGTTTCGGGAATGCCGAACGCCTCAAGCATGCGGCAAAGGCGATGGACATCGGCACTCCTTTTCCGCAAGGCGTCGATCTCGCCGATGGTAAAACCTTCCCCGGTCAGCAGATCCTCATCGGCCACGAGATCTGCATAAAACTTCGGAAAGATCGCCATGCGCCAGTCCTGAAGGCCGAGCGCCAGAAGCCCGTCCACATCCGTTGCCAGCACCTGCTGCATTCGCCCATAGCGCCCCAAAAGCCCGCAAACGAGATCGCGATCATAGCCGTCCTTCAGTCTGACCCGCAGCGGCTCGCCGCCATCCGGCATCAGGAAAGCGCCAAGATCGGCGTCATGCGCCAGAACCGGCAGCACCGCATCGGCAAAACGCGGCGCCAGAAAGCCGATCAGCCCCGCCTCCCGGGCAAAAGCGGGCGCGCTCACCTTCAGATAAAAGCGGCCCTCTTGCGTCTCGAAGCGATAGACCCGCGACCAGGGCACAGCGCGAACAAGCGCAGGCTCGCCGAGCGCCGAGACCCCGTGCGCACCCAACTGTTCCTTCGCCCAAACCACTGCCGGATCAACATCTGCCATAAGAGAACCGCCTGCATTATCGAGAACGAGAAGCTGCCCTGAAGCGATATCAACGTCGTAGCGATGCTTCTCATCACGTTCGATCCATTGTTCGCCGCGCACCGCAACTGCGCAAGATTGATCGTTCGAAATTACGGGTTGCTTCCTTTAGCCACCGATGCCGCATTTGACATCCAATCGTCGCAATAGCTTGCGCAATCTGGCATATTTTGATTTGGGGCGAAGACTGACTTGAGGAGCGGGAATGAGCGACCAGCAGGAACATAATCCATTTGATGGACCTCAGTTGAAGGGGATGCGTTACGAGCGAGCCGATCTATCGGGTGCTGAATTCGATGGCGTGAACCTTGAAGACGCGCGCTTCTACGCTGTCTTGAGCAAAGCGAAATTCACCGACACCAATTTAAGCGAAGCGGCTTTCGATGACGTCAATCTGGCCGATGCTCGGTTTAACAACGTCAATCTATCCGGTGCCTCCATTACGGATGCAAACCTGTCGCGATTGACGATCAGTGACGTTACCTTGGCAGATGCCGAGATCAAAGATGCCGATCTGACGGGAATGCGGATCAATGGCGTCCTCGTAAGCGATCTATTTCTGGCCTATGAAAAAGCGAAAAGCTGAGGCGACAGCGCTTCAGCAAACACCTTCCATTACGGGCTCCGCGCTCAACTCATACCCCTCGCCCCTCGGAAAACGACCATGAGAAAACTGCTTATCGCACTCGTCCTGCTTCTTCCCGCCTCCCACGCTTCGGCGGACGCTATCTATGACAAATGCATGGATGAGTCGGGCGGGACAAACTACGGGTTCGGCAAATGCGGCGGCGAGTGGGTGGCGCGGGCCGATGCGAAATTGAACCAGGTCTGGAAAGATCTCATGGCCCGGCTGGGCGACCGCGCGGACGCCAAACAATCGCTGCTTGAAGAGCAACGGGCATGGAACACGTACAAGGAAAGCTCCTGCACCTTTTATCAAAGCGACTTCGGCCGGGAGGGGCAGGTGATCCACTATCCTGCTTGCCGGGCTGGCGTGATCGAGCAGCGGATCAAGGACCTCGAAGACTACGGTTCGGATTTTTAAAGACGGCGACCCCTCGGGCCGGAAGGCCCGGAGTGTCCCAGGCCTTCCGCGCGTGCCTGCAGCATCGGCCCGAAAATCGAAATCGATTTTCGGCAAGCCTGATGCGCAGATTCACAGAGTGAGCGCGTCCTTTGCGCCTGCGTTCGGATGCGCGGCGCGCTATGACGGACTGCCCGTCGCAAGCGGCCTTAACTGCCGATCTTTCTCAAGCCATCCGGCAAGATCGATGTTAATCACCGTGCCGCTCTTTACCCGGCGCCGCAGCGCGTCGGCATGGCCGGTGTCGATGCGGACCATGCCCGCCTCGGCAAGCCTTTGAAGCGCCGAGCGCGAGACCTTCAGCTCGAAGGCCAGTAACCGGTCAAGCCGTGTGCTGACCGGCAGCGGCACTGCCAGCTCGATCGCCAGCCTCGTCCAGCCGCTCGCCTCGTGGACGATGGCCTTTTCGATCAGCAGATCGTCGAATTCGTCGATCCGCTGCGCCTTGCGCCGCAGTGCTTCGAGGTTGAACGCCTCCGCCCGAACCCAGCCTGGATCGCTCGATTGCAGCGCGGCAAGCGTGGTGGGGTCGATATCGCGAAGGGTCTGCCGCTCGAAAATCGCCCTGTTCCAGGTCTTGTCGCAGTCAACGCATTTATAGATTAGCCAGGCATCCAGCCTTCGGCCATTGGCATTGAGCCGGATTTTTCCGCTGCAGCGAAAGGCGCGAAGGCCTTTGCATCCGCTGCATGCGATGAAGGGCTCTGGCGCTTTGCGCGGAGTAAGGGTCCACCGGACCCGAAGTGTCTTGCACATATCGTCTTGGTCTTCCGTCTGGAAGTCCACCACGATGGTGCTTGAGAAAACCCTGATGGGCGCGGCATGGCGATGCTGATGGGCGGGTGAAGAGCAGAGACAGCGCAGCTGTACTGGCACAGGAAAACAATGCCAAACCGGTCTCTTGCCACCACCCGATGAACATGATCATACGCCGGCAGCAGATCGCCGCCAGGCCGTATGGGGTGAAACTGGATTGAGACCGGTCCTTACTTAGGCAAAGTCTACCTCGATGCGCCAATGCTCTTCACATAAGCGATAGCAAAAGATCGGGCCGGAATGCAGCCCCCCGCGACGGCACGGCGCCGAAAGCAATCACGCTGCGGCTTTTCTGCAACGCGGGATGGAGGCTTGCTTTGTTTTGGGTGAGCCCTCTCTAAGCCGTCACCATAGAACCGACGCGCTTGCGCACCAGCCCCGTCACAAAACCGGGCGGAAATAAAGGTGGCTCATTTTGCCGCGATGGGTAAAGGCAAAACCCCATTCCAGTTTCGCATGCTCGAACGCGACCTCGTATATATCGAGGCCATTCTGCACGCCCTTAAAGGTGAGGTGTTTCAAAGCGCCGGCGGCCTGCAACTCGCGGCAAATCGCGTCCTTCTGTTCGATGGCCGCCGCCGCCAAGGCCGGCGACATGCCGTCGAGGTCGGGCTCGCCCCGCGCATGCTCTTCGATCACTCGGCGCAGGATCCTCTCGCTGTCCGGCATGGGCGTTTGGGTGCGGATGCGCTTTTGCACACTTCAGCCTCGATGGCAAGGATCGGCTCGATGGCCGTTTTGGCGGCATGATCTTCAAATCCGTTCTGGTGGTGGACAAGACTGGTTACCTTGCCCTGCGCGTCGCGGCGAAAGGTGATCTGAACCGGCAGCGCCTTCATGAAAAACGCCGCCTCGCCTTCCGGGAAAATATCGATATCGGACTGGCCTACGATCCGGTAGGCAAGCTGTCCGCCGTGATTGGTGACGATGGAAAGTGTTCCATCCGCCATCTCATAGGCCCCGGCGTAATCATTCAGCAAATGCGCCGCGATGGAAACTTCGGTTCTCGGACGCATCTGCTCGTATCTGCGCCATGCGGCGCTGTCCCTGGAAGGCTCGCTCATGTGGGTCTCCCTTGCGAGATGTGTGAGATCGTCGACTGTCGGCGTCACTCCGGAGCGCATCTTCGCCTGGAGATTTTCAATGACCTGCAAGCCGCGAACCGCGCGGTCCCTGCTATTGGCCAGGGCCTCGCTCTGCAGCGAAAGGATCTGCTCGAGATCGGCGCTCTGGCCATTGAGAAGCTTGGCGATATCACGCAGGCTGAGGCCGAGGATTTTCAGCGCCAATATCTCGTTGAGGCGAACGATCTCCGCGCCGCCGTAAAGCCGCCATTGCTTGGAGGTGCGGCGCGGAGCAATCAGCCCATATTGCTCGTAAAGCCGCAGCGAGCGAATGCTGATGCCGATCCGCTCCGCACATTCCTGCGCCGTCAGTAAAACTTCATCCTGCTTGCCCCGCTCGCGCATCGAAAACTCCCGTTGAGCATCTTCAATAGGGTATGACGTTAGGTCCGGCTCAAGCAGAAAATCGCGCGATACGGCAAAATCTCCCCCTGCTCGCCCCGGTTGAATGCCGCTTGCCTTCATCCGGCTGGCGCGCCTATGACAGGAGCGATAAGAAGCAGCGGGGGATCGAAATTGTGACGGATTTTTTGGGGCGCGTTCGCGGCGGCATCCGCAAAATTTTTGGCGGCAAGGCCGATCCGCGCGGAGACGAACGGCCTGCCTATTCGCCGGCCTTGGAAAAGGCGGCGCAAGAGGGCGATCTCACCGCGATCATGGCCATCGCCGGTGCCTATGAGGAAGGACGCGGCGTAAAGCCCGACCGCGCACGGGCGCTATTTTATTGGCAAAAGGCTGCCAGCTATGGCGAATTCGAGTCACGCCTCAAGGTCCTGTCGCTGAAAGGCTATACCCTTGCGGACTTTTATAACGACAAAACCATCCGAGGCCCTCTGACCCTCCCCGCCTTTGCTTACTCCGAAGAGGCCGAAAAGGCGGCAAAGGGCGGCAATGCAGACGCCATGGCACATGTCGGCGTCAGCTATCTCCTGGGCCTAGGCGTGCCGATCGATGAACAGCGCGGCTCGGATTATCTGAACAAAGCGTCCCAGCTGGGACATGCAGGTGCGCAATTCATGCTCGCCTTGATCGAACACGCCAGGTATTCAAAGGAGAGCAATATTGGCTCGGCACTTTACTGGGCAACGCTCAGTATGCTGAACGGCAGTGCGATCAGCCGGGACTTTTACCAAGAGCTCGCATCGATGGCTACTGATTACGACCGTTGGGCCTATACGGTGCTGCTCTGCACCGATCATCCAAAGCTGCTTGACAACAAGGAGCTTGCGCTCATGCCGCGCGAAATTGCCTTTGGCTATTCCGAGAAGATCGAAGAGATGGCGCGAGCCGGCAAAATCAATTCCATGGTTCATATCGGCATCAGTTACACCTTTGGATATGGCGTCGAGCAGGACCGCGAGCGCGGCCTATATTGGTGGCGCGCCGCGCGCGACCGCGGCCATGCCGGCGCACAATATCTGATCCTTGCCGAGGCCGAAAAAGTCATCGAAGAAGAGAATAAGCACCGCGAGCCGGCTCCCGAAAAGGACTATACCTATTCCCACGAACTCCAGGCCGCCGCAGATGCGGGCGATGCGCAAGCCATGGTCGATATTGCCACGAGCTTTCACGAGGGCCTGGGCGTCGAGCAGAATCCGGACCTCGCCCTCAAATACTGGCGCGCCGCCGCCTATAAACATCATCCGGCCGGGCAATTCTGGCTTGGCGTCTCCTACGACATCGGCAAAGCCATCCCGCAGGATAGGATCGAGGCCCTCTACTGGTCGTTTCTCAGCCACCTTCAAAGCCATCAAGGCGGCTCCATCTATTACAGCCATATGTTCAATAAGGTGACGCCCGAAGAATACCAAAAATTCGCCGCCCTCTTCGAACAACGCCAGTCGCATCTGGTCCACCTGTTGCGAGAGGATACGGAGGCTCGGCGGAGGGTGGGGTGAGCGGCAGGGGCAAAGCGAGGCAGATGAGAATAAGTCTTACCTGATTGCCAGTCACACGCCCGCAAGGGAGTTAACTTTACAATTGAAGCCTAGTAAACGTGATGCTCTTAAAGCTCACATGAAGAGACGATATGGATAGACATCGCGTGGCAGGTCAGGAACGTTCGCGATCGTGCGCGCTAGTCTTTGTGAATAACGGATGCTTACCGGTACAGGATCGTAAAGTGCATCATTGTTCCAATCCATCTTTGTTAACGCCAGCGCTTCGTGCGCAATTAATTCAAGCGGCCCACTTCCAGAATGACGAATCAATTGCAGCGGGCGCGGGATACTTTTCTTTCCTTGATAATAGTCACCTTTGTTTGACACCGTAGGTGCATTACCTGCGACCCACACCATTGCGGAATTCCCTGAACGCACTACCATTGTGCCACGGGGAACGGGGTAATTCGAGGGCTTGGAAGGTGGACTTTGGAAGCCAGACTTAATTAGCCAAACGCCACGCCAGCAGGATGCTGAGTTGACTTCCACGCACTCGATCTCAGAGACGCCTGCCAGTGCATCAAACGCTCCTTCGATTTCGCTGTCCTTAAACGCCGTCGTTTTGTGGATGACCATCCGCTTAGGCAGATTACCGCCATTGCGCCCTTGGTAAAGGGATAGACTCCTGGCAAGAACGGCTCGCATGTCCTCACGACTTAAAAACGGATTTCTGCGAGCCTCGGCAACGTCGACGACGGGGTCCCGAGCCTCGAAGGCCACAAACTGCATGCCGCCACCATCCATGTCGAACACCTGGGAACAGCACGTCACATAATGTACGTTCCCATGATCACCGCGCAGGGCATAAGCGAGACCGATGTAAGCCGTGTCTACTGGCACTCCTTGCAAACGCGCCAGCTTCCAGGGCGTGCCGGCAGCCTTCACATAAAGGGCAGTAGCTAAACGCCATGCAAGTGACGCCTTGTGTTGAAAGTTAAACACCCTGTCGTTCAACACCTGCGT
Organism: Oryzifoliimicrobium ureilyticum; assembly: GCF_037199735.1. NCBI lineage: Bacteria > Pseudomonadati > Pseudomonadota > Alphaproteobacteria > Hyphomicrobiales > Rhizobiaceae > Oryzifoliimicrobium > Oryzifoliimicrobium ureilyticum. The sequence continues at coordinate 34,625 of NZ_JBBBVQ010000009.1, forward strand.
CGGGATATTGTACTTGGCACCTAGCGCCTTGAGCGCATCATGGGCGTCGAAAGATTTGCTACGCGTCGCGGGATTCCAGCTATCGGGGAAGTGGACAAGTACGACATCGAACGAATTACGAACAATATAAAGCCGTCGGAGCGCTGCTTCCATCGCGTCGTAAAGTCGAGACTCTACATCGCCATCTCCAGGCAGCTCATGAAGATGCTCTGGCCATCTAATGTGCGCTTCAGGTGGCGCTGAGGCAAGCGCTACATGAAAAAGCTGCTCAAAGCCTGGATACTGTGGGACGTACTCAGACCTGTCAGACGGACGGTGCACGTTAAACAGTAGACGCATTAGCTCGCCTCGCCGTTTGAATGCGCTGTTAGGCCCTATGGTAGCAATTCTTATGCTCGAGGTGAAACCACCAAACGATCCTTTCGAGTATGGTCCGAAGTTTACGAGGCCGCGGAGCGGGTGGACATCAACATGCGTAGCATCTGAAGGCGAAAAGGATAGAGAAGGCTCATTGAGCAGGGTGAACGGCGGGAGCTTTGTCAAAAGGGCCGGGCTGCTCATCAGGTGGTCCTGTCGAAATAGACGTCGTGATGACCCGGGCGGCTCCAACCCGTCATAGAGGAAATTGTAAAGACAGCATCAATCCCAGTGCCGTCCGGCAATCCAAACGCCCGCTTCGTGTTTCCATTTGCTTTAGTGAGAAGTTGAGCCCAAGCATCGATGATACTTGCCCAATTTCTATTATATCGTTGTGCCCAACGTTCCCGACGCCAATCACCCGCAGGATCGCCACCTCGGTCACGACGCACACTCATGGGATCGGTATTGGCTTCTTCCACGGACGCTAGATTGCCTTCGTGGCGGTGTGGGGTTTGCACGAATGTGTAGGGCTCGAAGCCTAGCCACCAGCGTCCATTTGCCTGTTCTAACTTCAGGAACAGGCCCTCTTGGAACGGAAGTCCAAGACCAGGAACCGTACCGGTTAGGTCGCTCTTATAAGCTTGCCTAAGGTTATACAGCAGCGAAGCGTTGCGACGGCCCTCTTCTAAATCCTCTCCCTTTCGAGGCGAGGCTATGACAACGGAATGTCCGAACCGTTTGTAGAGCGGAATAAGCGGTAGATGCCGCGTCAGGGCTCTTACTAATGCGTCGTAAACTAGCCCCATGGCCCAGCTATCTGTCGTCAGATCTAGCTCAACTTCGCCGTCGAGCGTTGCGCCCAGTGGAGCGAGTGCTTCAATAATATCTCGATCCTTGCCAAAAACCGCGATCTCTCGCCCCTTCGATGCAACTGTCGCTCTAACGCCTTTCTCCTTTAACATCTCTCTGACTACAGGAGATGTTGCATGCTGCGTGAGTTTTATACGACGCGCTTTACCCGGCATACTTTCGATTAGTAGCGAGGAATAACGCAGGATGGGGAAGGATCGAGCTTCGGCGGTGGGCAGCTGTACAGGCACCAATCGCGGTGTCGGGCGCCCCTCCATAACCCAATCAAATAGGCGCTGAGGGAGATCAGTAGCTTTGATGATCTGAGCAGCAAGTTCATCGAAGGTGGCGCATTCGACAATTGCCACGTCCACACCGGTCGCCAGCGCCCGGCTTAAGAATTCGCTGACGGCTGGAAGCAAGCGGGAAGCGGAGGAGGTGAGCCAGTACAACCCATTGGGAAATGGCGACGGTGCATCCAGAACCGCGTTCAGAACCTCCATAACCGAAGCGTCGCGTCCGCTATAGCCCACGAATACCATTCCTAAACGCTTGCCGACCTCCACTAGGACGTGCCGCATCCGGGCATCCTGTTCCTCAAGTTCCGATCCGGTATTTTTGATTGAGACTGACTGATAATCTCCGTGGAGCTTTGCAACCAAAGGCCAATCAGATTCATTGAGACACCGCATAGCACGATCAGCTGAATCGATAGCCGCTACGGTTGGGCGGTTTTGATTATCTATTGGCAGAATCGAATTTGCTAAATGTGCAGCCTCCTCGATGAGTGGATCGAAATTGGTGGTGAAGACACAGTCGGTTTGACCCGATGCTATTAAACTCCCAAGAACCTTATGTCCAAAGCAGAGCGACCCCTTCGATATTGCGTCATCGATGTACTGTCGGCGATGACGGGGCTGGGGATACACTGCTTCAAAAGCTTTAGCGTATTCAGTTGGATCACCATCAGGTGGCAGCAATGACGTTTTTCGAAAGAAGGCGTCGATGCGGTCGATCCATATCTGATCAGACGTATCGATCTCACGCTTTGAAAGGTTCATTTCGCGGCAAAAAATCTGCGCCTTGAAATCCCGTATCATCGCATATCCAGTTGGAATACCGGAAGCAGCAGAGGCGCCAGCACCTAAAAACCAGGCCAAAAGATTTGGCCGGAGGTCAAAGGCGGTAGCAAACTGAGCACCTGAGATCGTCGGTACGGGCTTAATGATGATGTTCCTGAATAAATTACCAATTCATCATATTCGAGGAAGGAAAGCTTTTGTAAGCCATTTCGGGCAATATGCACACTTACTTCTTCGCCAAGTTTACACAGGAGACAAACACCCCCAACAGTTTAAAATGCCGCATTGACCGTGTTTCCCCCGCCCCGCTAGATGGCAGACGATTTCAACAGGGCCGATGATGGTTCAACGCCGGACGATGACAGCTAGCCTTCTTCGCATCATGTGCGCCCTTGCGCTCGTGATGCTGGGCTTTGCGCTTAAGCCTGTCGTCGCCCTTTCGCCCACTGCAGAGCTTGCCGCCTATCAGTTGCCGGATGGCAGCATTCCTTCGCTTTGCCTCACGCATACAGGCGAAAAGCCCGGCAAGGATGCGATGCCGCAAAATGGCTGCGAGGCCTGCCGGCTTTCTGCCTCGATCATTCTGCCGCAGCCGCCCTTGGTGGCCCTGCCCGGCGGGGCGCTGACGGCGGCATCCGTCGTGCTCGAACGAGCTTTTTATCTGTCGCCGCGGCTCTATCCGCCAAGTTCGGGCCCGCGCGCCCCGCCCTCTTCCGTCTTTCAGGCCTGAACCCGCGGCTTGCCGCGATACCCTGATGAATGCGGGCGTACACGCCTTTGCACACGGATAAATCCATGCTCGACCAAACACTCGACACCAGCCGGGCGGCTGGCCCTTCTTCGCTTTCGCTTTACCGCGCCATCTGGCGCTGGCACTTCTTTGCGGGATTGCTGGTCATTCCCTTCATGCTCAATCTTGCCGTGACCGGCAGCCTCTATCTCTTCAAGGACGAGATCAACGACACCGTCTTTGCCTATCGCAACATCGTTGCGCAGAGCCCTACCACGCTGAAGCCATCCGAGATCGTTGCCGCCGCCGTTGCGGCCGTGCCGGGCGCGAAGGCAGTCAATTACCGTGAGCCGGCCGATGCCGGGCGCTCGGCCGTCGTGACCGTCTCGGGCGCTGCCGGAAAGCGGCTCGTCTTCATCGATCCCCACACCGGCAAGGTGCTGGATCAGGTCGCGCCAGACAACGAGTTCAACTGGGTCGTCAAGAGGATCCACAGCCTCGAATATTTCGGCATCTTCACCAACAGGCTGGTGGAGGTTGTCGGCGGCTTTGCCCTGATGCTGGTCGCAACGGGCATTTACCTCTGGTGGCCGCGCCAGCAGAGCGGCGGGGTCCTTAGCGTGCGCGCAACGCCGGCGCGGCGCGTCTTTTGGCGCGACCTTCATGCCGTGACGGGCGCTGTCGCCGGGCTGATGATCTTTTTCCTCGCCGCCACCGGCATGCCCTGGACCGGCTATTGGGGCAGCAAGGCCAATGCCTGGCTGACCGCCCATGATCTCGGCTATCCCGCACAGCTGTGGGATGCCGTGCCGAACTCGTCCAAGAACCAGCATCATGTGACGGCAGACCCCGGCTGGGTGATGGAAAATGCGCCGGTGCCCGCCTCGACGATGCAGATGGACGATATGGCTGACATGCCTGATATGCCCGGCATGGACCATGCCATGCCAGCGCCGATCGACCTTGATCGGGCCGTGGAGGTTGCACAAAAGGCCGGCATGGCGCCCGGTTTCGACATGGCCATTCCGGAAAATGAAAAGGGCGTTTATACCGCCTCGATCTTCCCGCACGACCTTTCAAAAGAACGGACGATCCATATCGACCAATATGCGGGAACCCTGCTCGTCGATCTCTCCTATGGGCAATATGCGCCTGTCGGCCGCTGGATCGAATGGGGCATCAATGTCCACCAGGGCCAGGAATGGGGCCTCTTCAACCAGCTGCTAATGCTGGCAACCTGCCTTTCGATCATCCTGATGTGCGTCAGCGCCGCAATCATGTGGTGGAAGCGCCGCCCCTCCGGCCGGCTCGGCGTGCCGCCCATGCCGCCGACGAGGAGCGTTTACATAGGCCTTTGGTTCATCGCTGTGGTCTTCGGCATCGCCTTCCCGATCAGCGGCATCGCCATCGCCGTCATGGTGCTGTTCGACCAGATCGTCCTGCGCCTCATCCCGCCATTGCGGCGGGTGCTGTCCTAACACGCAGAGCCCAGGCGCGCCCTGGGCTTTCCCCTTCTCACGAGCGTCCTGATGCGTTTAGATCATGAGGCTTTTCGATTAAGTGCGAGCCTCTAAACCAGCACTTTGTGAAGCTGCACGCTCTCGCCATTGTCAGGTTCGAATGGAAAGGGTTTAAAGCCTAGCTTGGTGTAAAATCCCAAGGCTGCCGGCCGCGCATGGACGAAAAGCTCTTCGATACCGAGCGAGGCGGCGCGCTGTTCCAGAAGTGTCATCAGAACGGTGCCGTGGCCTTGCCGCTGAATGTCGGAAGCGATGGCCACCAGCCGGATGATCGCCTTGCGATCGCGCTTCTGATCCAGCCGCACGGTCCCAAGCGGCTGGTCATGGCGCTTGAGAAGGAGCGAAAGGTTTTCCTCCCTGACCTCATCCGGCCCTTCGCGCAAGTAAGCGCTGCTGCCATCGAACAACACATGATGCCTGATCCGGTGATAGGCCTCCACATCGTCTTCGCATTGAATGAGGATCAGTTCATAGCCATCCATGGTCGTAGGATACCGTCTTGGAAGAAGGCGTCCAGCGGCAAAGCGCGCCGGGTGAGTGCTCGCCTGAGGGAGGTCATCTCGCCGCGCCATCCGAAGCGGATGCTCACTCTCTTCATCTCGCATCCGCCTGACCGAAAATCCTTTTCGAATGGCGAAGCGATGCTGTAGGAAGCAGGCCAAAAGGCATTGGAGAAAACGCGTGAGCAAAGACTGGAACAAAAGCGTGTCCGTGGCGCTGGAAGAACCGGGCAAGTTCATCACCATCAAGAACAATCAGGAAGCCTCATGGGCGCTGATCGAAGACTGGCCGCTGGAGGAAGGTCCGGCGCTGGACAAGGCCCTGCTCATCCTCGAGGCCGCGCACAAAGGCAAGAAGAGTGATGAGGCCGCCCGCCTTGCCTTTATCGCCGCGGCGCACGAAGCCGGCATCGCCATCAAGGAATAGAGGCCGGCGCGCCGCAAAGCTTGCGCTTAGCCTTCAACCCTTGCAACAAATGGGGCCGCGACAGGCAACGCCCCAATAAAGGAAAATCCGATGGCTGCTCGTGTTCGTCTTCGCATCCTGGAAGGCTCCTATGCCGTCGCCCGGCTGCAGCCCTCCGAAGCCATTCCGGCCTGGGCCGATGGCAGCGGCTTTGTCAGCATCAGCCGCACGGACGAGGAGCTTTCCATCGTCTGCCTGCAGGACCGCATTGCGCCGGCTGTGAAAGCCGATTGCGACTGGTCCTGTATCAAGCTCCAGGGGCCCTTCGCCTTCGACGAGACCGGCATCGTGCTGTCGGTGATTGAGCCTCTGTCCACGAAGGGCATCGGGATATTCGTGGTGTCCACCTTTGATGGAGACCACATGCTTGTCAAAGAGAGCGACCTCGAAAAGGCCCGCGATCTGCTGGTGCAGGCGGGCCATTCCTTCATCTGAGAGCCAGGCAAGGGCACGTCAGGATCATTGATCGAGCTGGAAGGCAATCTTGCCGATCATCCCGCTTTTGCTAGCTCGCCTCGGCGCCTCACCGGCTTGAGCCCGCCAGAAAATCCTTGATGGCATCGGCAATTTCCGCAGCGTGGGTTTCGAGCGCGAAATGGCCTGTGTCGAGAAACTCGACCCTCGCCGCTGGAATGTCCCGCTGGTAGGCTTTTGCCCCGGGCGGCAGGAAGAAGGGGTCCTTATCGCCCCAGATCGCCAGCAGCTTTGGCTGATACCGGCGGAAATAGTCCTGGAAGGCGGGATAGAGCGCAACATTGCTGGCATAGTCCAGCATCAGGTCCAGCTGGATTTCATCCGCATCCGGCCGCTGCATATAAAAGACGTCGAGCGCAATGCCGTCGGGCGAAATGCGCGAGGGATCGCTCACCCCATGCTCATATTGCCATCTGATGGCATCAGCGCTCAGCATCTCGCGCAGAGCCTCCCGGTTTTCCGTGCTCGGGTTGCGCCAATAGCGTTCGATCGGGTTCCACCCCTCGCTCAGGCCTTCTTCATAGGCATTGCCGTTTTGCGAAATGATCGCCGTCACCCGCTCCGGATGCGCCAGCGCCAGGCGCAAACCTGTCGGCGCCCCATAGTCGAAGATATAGATGGCAAAATTCTGCAGCCCGATGACCTCGGTGAAGCGGCCGATGACCTTGGCGAGGTTGTCGAAGGTGTAGTTGAACTTGTCGCGCGGCGGCAGGGCCGAACGGCCGAAGCCGGGAAGATCCGGCGCAACGAGGTGAAAATCCTGAGCAAGCAGCGGAATGAGGTCACGGAACATGTGACCGGACGTCGGAAAGCCGTGCAGCAGAAGCAGCGTCGGCTTCCCCGCCTCCCCCGCCTCGCGATAGAAAATCTCAAAGCCGTCGACTTCGACGCTGCGATAATGGATCTGTGTCATGGTCGCACTCCAGGAAGGCCGGGGCCTTTGTGACGGCCCGGCAGGTTGAGGTTGGTTGTGGCAAAAGCGCAGGACGCGTCAGGCAGACCGGCTGCGAAGCTCGGCATTTTCGGCTTCCAAAGCGGCAAGACGCTCACGCAGCGGCCGAACGGCAGCGGCAATTTCCTCTTCGGTGAACCGCGGCGTGATGTGCTGCGGGCAGTTCCAGTCGAAGCTCGCCAGCTTCAGGCGAAAGATCCGCTCCATCCGCCCGCCATAGGATGCATCGGTCACGGCGGCGGTAAGATCAGGATCTGCATCCGGATCGAGCTTTTCGACATGGGCGTAGATCTTCAAACGCGCCCGGCGCGGATAATCCATGAGGAAGAAGCAGGCCTTGTCATTGGCGGCAAGGTTGCCGGTGCTGATATACTGCCGGTTGCCGCGATAATCGGCAAAGGCAAGCGTGGCATCGTCGATGACTTTCAAAAAGCCACGAGGTCCGCCCCGGTGCTGGACATAGGGCCAGCCAGTCTCCGACACCGATCCCATGTAAAAGCTGTCGCGCTGGGCAATGAAGTCTCTTTCGCTGGCGGAAAAGCGATCGAATTCGCGGTGGCCCTTGAAATCGGCCCACATGCCATCGACGCCCATTTCCGCTTGGGCAGCGCGCACGCTGGGCGTCACGGCAATATCGAGAAATCCGTAAGCCATTGGCCTTCTCCTCATCTCTTTCATGACGCCACTATCGCCTATTTCGAATTTTGGGATAATTCGCTAATATCGGTCATCACCTAACCGAAAAATGGTATGATCGATGGACAGACTGGAGGCCATGTCTCTGCTGATCGATGTCGTGGACACCGGCAGCTTCTCCGCAGCAGCGCGCAAACGACGCTTGCCGCTGACCACGATCACCCGCAAGGTTTCGGACCTGGAGGCGGTGTTGGGGGCAAAGCTTCTGGTGCGCACCACGCGCAAGCTCAGCCTCACCGACACCGGCGCGTCCTATCTTGCGGCGGCGCGGCGCATTATCGATCAGGTCGAGGAGGCCGAGCGGCAAGCGGCCGGCGAATTCACCGAGCCGCGCGGCGAACTCGTCATCACCGCGCCCGTTCAGTTCGGGCATCTGCACGTCCTGCCCATCGTCACCGATTTTCTGGCGTTGTTCCCGGAAATCAGCATTCGCCTCATGCTGCTCGACCGGAACGTTCATCTGGTCGAAGATCATGTCGACATGGCCGTGCGCATCGGCAGGCTTGCCGACAGCAGCATGATTGCAACGAGCGTCGGCAAGATGCGCACGGTTCACTGCGCCAGTCCGCAATTGCTGGGGGAGACAGGCATTCCGCAGACGGTGCAGGACTTGCGCAAGATGCCGTGCGTTCAATTCGATGGGGCGGGATCCGCCCCAATCTGGCGCTTCGTCAACCCGGCAACGAAGATCGATGAGGAATTGGAGGTCGCCTCGCGCCTTTCCGTCTCCACGGTCGAAGGCGCGCTGCGCGCTGCGCTGCGCCATGCCGGCGTCGTTCGGTTGCTGCATTATCAGGTGGCGGAGGCTGTAGCGGGCAAACGACTGCAGATCATTCTCGAAGCCTTTGAGCCGCCCGCTGTTCCGGTCAGCCTCGTTCACGCCGCCTATGGCCAGATGCCGCTCAAGATGCGCCGCTTCCTGGACTATGCCGCGCCGCGGCTGAAGTCCGTGCTGAGCGCTTTGTAGGTTTGTCTCGGTGGCCGGCCCCGAGGGGGTAGCCGGCCGGGCATGAGCACGGCCGAAGGCAGGTACGGCGATGCCGGCACCTGCTTGAGGTCCATCTCAAGACTTATCAGAAGATGGTTTTCTTACTGCACAGGCGCGTCCTGCGCGTTTGGATTGAGCGCATAAGTCGCCGTCGCCATCCCCTGCGAGAGAACATGCCCCTTCATCGCATCGCGGGCGGCGGCGCCGTCGAACGTGCCGGAAAGGCCAAGCGAAGCCGTATCCAGCGCAAAGACCTCAACCACATAGCGATGACGGCGCTCGTCATTGGTGGGCGGACAGGGACCGTCGTAACCGCCATAAGGGCCTGCCATCTCCGCGCTTGAGGCAAAGAAGCTGGCATAGATATTGGAGCCCCTGCGGCCATATTTCGTTTCGCCCACAGGCTTGCCGTGCGGGGTAAGGTCGCGGCTGTCAACGCCTTCTTCCAGAGACCGTATACCAGGCGGAATGTCCACGAGCACCCAGTGATAGACCGAAATGCGCGGATCGGCGCGCCGGATTACCACGTCGGGCTTGTTGATCTGGCTGAAATCTTGGGGAACGTCCCGATCGGTCATCAGCAGGACATAGGACTTCGTGCCTCGCGGGCCTGGCGACCAGGCGATGCCGGGACTGACGTTTTTCTGGCCGGCGGATGATGCCGGGCAGAAAGCCGCTTTGTTCGGCAGCCGGCCGGCCTGATCGACCCCATCGATCTCGACCTTCAGGCTCGCAGCCTGCGCTCCGACGGCTATGGTTGCAAATGCCGCAACGCCGGCCATCATGATTGTTCGCAGAAAATGATGCATATCGATAAACCCTCATCTGTTGATAAGACGAGGATATCGACAGGTCTGCCCGGACATGATCCGAGATCGATCAGCTTTGAGCCGGATCCCGTCAGGCTTGCGGGACCAGAACCCGGCGCTGGCGGACCTGCGAAGGCGTTGCCCCATAGCGTTCTTGGAAATGCCGCGAAAAATGAGATCGGGAGCGATAGCCTGTGGCGGCGAGCGCATCGGCAACATCGGCATCACGGTCATTCAAAATAAGAAAGGCCGCCTTCATTCGCTCGTCCAGCAGCAGATCCCGCAGGGTGTAACCTTCCGCCCGAAGACGCCGGTGCAGCGTGGCTTCTGACATGGCGAAATGGGACGCCACCGATGCCGCGCTCCATGGCTGATGAAGCCGGTGCCGGAGGAGGAGCCGCACTGCCGTCGCCACCGAATCCTCCACATATTTCGGCACAAGTGACAGCACGCCCTGTTCGGCCAGGATCAACAGCACCTCGAGGAGACGGTGCTCGATAACGCGGCGCGACACCGGCAGCCGGTGAGACAGAGCTTCGGCGGCGTGCAGAATGGCGGAGCACAGATCATGAGTGATATCAGGCTCGGCAGAACGCGTTTGCTGGTTCACGAATTGCGGCCACAGCCGCGACGCCTCGATAACAAGGGCGCGATCGAACCGGATGAAGAGCGCCCTGTAAAACCCGCTCTTTTCATCCGGTTCATTGACGACGTCGAGCCGTACGCCGTTGGGAAGGATGAAGGCGTCGCCGCTCCTGTAAAAGCGGCGCTCGGCTCCGGACGTGATCTCCTTGGCGCCCTCAAGGACGATGCACAGCCCGACAGCCGGCATGACAAGTTGCTTTATGCATTCCCGGTTGCGGGCAACAAAGGCGGCATTCACAGGAGGATGATGCTCGCCCGCTGCGGCCTCCCGCGTGTCGTGCCTGGCAAGCGTCAGCAGCTTTGCAATATAGTCCGCTTTGTGCAGCCCACGTTCCGTTTCGCCCGTCATGTCTCATCCTCGGTGCTCTTCGTGGGGTTTATCCCTTTGCCAACCGCGAGGAAACAAGATTTCAAATCAGCGCCGGCACGCATTGCGACCATCCCCTTTCTTCGCGCCCGCCTGCTACCCCGCCATTGCCAGCGGCCCGCGCGCGACCTATGTCACCTGTCGAACATTCCCTCCTTCATCCGGATCCCCCTTCATGTTCCGCGTATCGCTTCGCCTGCCTCTCCTCGCCTTCTTCCTTGTTGCCGGCGCGATATCGGCCCATGCCGAAGATCAGTTGCTGCGTTATCCGTGGCAGGGTGTCGAGCGCACCGCGATCCTGCATATTCCGCCGGGCGCTGCCGGCCATCCCGCACCGCTCGTCGTCGTCATGTACGGTTCGGACGACAAGGCCGCCAATTTCCAGAAATACAGCGGCTTCGATGCTGTGGCGGATAAGGAAAACTTCGTCACGCTTTACCCGGAGGCCATCGACGGGGCCTGGAACATCATCGCCAGAAAGCCTGTCATCAACGGCGAGCCGGTCGATGATGTCGGCTTTTTCCGCACGATGCTGAATGATCTTGTCGAGAAAAAAATCGCCGATCCGAAGAGGATCTATGCGACCGGCTTTTCCTTCGGCGCGCTGATGTCCTACACCCTCGCCTGCTCCCTGCCGGACAGGATCGCGGCGATCGCGACCGTTTCCAGCGCGATGAACGAAGCGCAGATGGAAAACTGCAAGCCGGGCCATCCGATGGCCGTGATGGTGGTGAACGGCAATAGCGATGACGTGCAGCCCTATGATGGCGCCATCAGAACCTATGGCCGGCTGACGTCGGTGCCGGAAACCACCGAATACTGGCGCCGGATCGACGGCTGCACCGGGCAGACCGCCAACTTCCTGCCTCACCTCAACCCGCATGACCTGACACGCGCCAACCGCACCGAATGGACCGGCTGCCAGGCCGGCACGGGCGTTGAGCGGTTCCGCATCGAAACAGGGGGCCACTGCGCCCCGCGTCTTGCCACCGCTACCAGCGATCATCAACAAGACGGCCCCCGCTTCGGCGGATGCAGCAACGATTTCGAAACGCCCGTCGAAGTCTGGAACTTCTTCCAGCGCTATCACCACGGGTGAGCGGGGCTTGCGCTTTACATCGCCTGCACAGTGCCGCCACTCACGAAGATTAAGCCTGTTCAGCGAGCGATCTGCTGCGCGTGCCTCGCGAAGTTGTCGAGGATCGACTGCCATCCCTCGCGCTGCTGCTCCAGCGAATGCTCGGTTTCCGGATCGAAGCTGACGCGCACCGTGACCTTGCCGCCCTCCGGCAGGAAGGCGACCGCCGCATGCCGCTCGCCGAAACGATATTCGATGCACTCGTTCTCGACGATCTTGGTATAGGTCCCCTCGAAGTCGAAGCCGTATTTGCCGTCCTTCGACTCCATACGGGCGGAGAAGATGCCGCCTTCGCGCAGGTCCACCTTCGCGCCGGGGCAATGCCAGTCGTCGGAGGCAAAGTTCCACTGCGTGATATCTTCAGGGGAAGTGTAGGCCTTCCACACGCGCTCCAGCGGCGCATCGATCGTGGTTTCAACAATTATCGGCTCATCCGTCACGGCACATCTCCTCTTGCAGCGACCCTTTTTGCGCAATGACTTCACAGGAAACCGATGGCAAAAGCAATCGTTGGAGAATGCCGTTTGCATCCAGCTGTTGCCACCAGCGGCCAGCTGATGGCGTCTTCATTTGGTTGTCCTTGCCGTCTTTCAAGGATCGGTCTTGGCAACCTGCCTGCTGATCGGGCGCCCCCTCATTGATCCTCAGGCGCGATCAAGCCTTGGCGCACTGTGCTGGCAATTTGCGTCTACAGCAATTGCTATGTCAGCCTGCAGTTTCGTGATGCAGGTGAATACAAAAGGCAGGTCTTTTAAAGCAGCGATAGGAACCGGTGGTCAGGCTCGATCCCTTTCTTGAAAACAGCTGACATCGAGCGGGCTTCCTAAGTCTCTTCAGTCGAGCGATACGGGATCTATTTCTCCCTCCGAAGCGTCCTTAAAACAAGTCATCGGCGATCGCTGCCTGATCCAGCCATCTTGTCTTCGCACCATCCGCCAACTAAAGTTGTCCATACCCCGCCGCAGGGTCGGAAGACGTTTTTAATGCGGCATAGCTCGCGTGGAGGTTTTCATGACGCGCAGGGTTTTTTTCGATTACGCATTTTATTGGGCTCCGGCCATTATCTTTCCAGGCCTCCTGTTTTTCTTCAGTAAGTCGGTTCAATACATCAATCTCTTCAAAATCGGCTTGACCTTTCCCCTATGCCTGCTGGCGATCAAAGGCCTCATGGTGCATTTTCCTTTGGAACAACGTCACGATCGCTCCTTGGCAAGAACAGCCGAATATTCCGTCTGCAAAGGCATGATCGTCGCTGCCTTTTGGGTTCTTTTGATGGGCTTCATGACAGATCCGTCGCAGCAGACATTCGCGGTGGCGTGCGGCGAGTTCATGCTTATGACGGTCTCGATAGGAACGGTCCGATTCCTTGTCGAATTGAAGGCGCAACGAATGCTTCGATCCGCGACAGCCGACTGACGCCCGTCGCCGTGCGGAAAACGGTGCAGCGATACATGCGGCGAGTAGCTTACTTCACCCCTCATCCAGCATCAGCGCCATCATGACCGTATCCTTGAAGTGACCGTCGATGAAGACGCTGCGCCGCTTGACGCCTTCTTTTTGAAAGCCGACCTTTTCGTAAAGGGCGATCGCTCTTGTATTGTCGGCGTGGACGGCGAGTTCAACGCGGATGAAGCCGGCCTGCCGGGCCTGGTCAAGGACGGCGGTCATCAGGCGCTGACCAATGCCCTGCCCTCGATAACTCGGCAAAAGGCCCATGCCGAGCGAGCCGCAATGGGCATGAGAGGCGAAGGCGTGGCGGGAAATATCGCACCAGCCGATAACGCGCCCATCCTTGAGGGCAACGACGAAGGGATTGCCCTTTTCCAGCACGGACAGCACAAAATCGCGCGTTTCGGCCAGCGGAAACGCCTCAAGGAAAGTCAAATATCGGCGCTCTTTCGCGACTGTGTCGAGAGCCTGATGATAGTCCTCGATATAATCGGCTGCCATCGGCGCAATTTCGATATGGTCCATCCTGGCTTCCCGTCGACGTTTGAACATATGCCTGCCGGACAAGCCGGCATCGTGCATTGAACCATAATTTCAGATTGCGCAAAACACTGCGCCGTTTTCCAGGAAACGATCTCCATCCAGGGACGTTCGGCCATCACACCTGGAACCTGGAGCCTCCCATGCCGGACAAGAAAGCCATCGACCGCCGCAGTCTGTTGAAACTTACCAGTGTCGGGGCGGCCGGGGCGCTGATTGCCTCAAAGGCATCGGCGCAGACCTATCCTTCGCCGTCCTCGGTGGATGTCGGACATGTGAAGGACGGCAAGGTGATGTTCGATCCCTGGCGCTCGCCGGCCGATACGCCCTCCGGGCCGCTCCCTGCCCCGCTGCCTCCCGAACAGCGCGTCGGCTTTGCCATCGTCGGTCTTGGCAGGCTGGCGCTGGAGCAGATCCTGCCGGCCTTTGCCGAGTCCAAAAAGGCCAAGGTCGTCGCGCTTGTTTCGGGCACGCCGGACAAGCTTGAAGCGGTCGCCGCGCAATATGGCATCAAGAAAGAAGCCTGCTACAGCTATGACGCCTTCGACACCATCAAGGACAATCCCGAGATCAAGGCGGTTTACATCGTCCTGCCGAACGGCATGCACCGTGAGTATACCGAGCGTGCCGCCAAAGCGGGCAAGCATGTGCTGTGCGAAAAGCCGATGTCGATCAACTCGGCTGAGGCGAAGAAGATGATCGATTCCTGTAAGGCAGCCGGCGTCAAGCTGATGATTGCCTACCGCATCCAGTATGAGGCTTATAATCTGCGCCTTGCCGAACTCGTCCGCCAGAAGAAATTCGGCCGCCTCGTCGGCATCTCGGCCATCAATGTGCAGACCGTGGCCGAAGACGGATACAAGCAGTGGCGACACAAGAAGGCGATGTCGGGCGGCGGATCCCTGCCGGATATCGGCCTTTACCTTCTCAATACATCCCGCTTCATGACCGGCGAAGAACCGGTCGAGATCATGGCGACGATGTACAGCCCGCCCGGCGACCCGCGCTATAAGGAGGTCGAGGAAACCGTCTCCTTCACGCTGCGCTTTGCCTCCAATGTGATTGCCAACTGCTTTACCAGCTATGGTGCGCGCGACGACAAGCACCAGCGCCTCAATTTCGAAACCGCCGTCGCCGATATGCCGAACGCCTATCAATATGAGGGTCAGAAGCTGGCGATCACCAGCCGGCAGGACGATGCGACATCGGAAGCAAACCTGACGCTTCATGCGCCGAACCAGTTCGCTGCGGAAATCGACCATATGGCGAGCTGCGTCATTGAAGACCGCATCCCGCGCACCCCGGGCGAGGAAGGCATGCAGGACCATATCCTGATGGAGGCCATCTATCAGTCCGCCCAGACGGGCCAGCCCGTCAAGCTGCAACCGGCGCCCAAGCTGGATGCGTTTCGTGGTCCGCCGGCCGAGATCAAGATGTAGGCCGCACCGATCCTCGCTCTCAAAAGGACCGGTCAGCATAAGCTCGCCGGATCGGTCCTATGGCTCGTATTGCCGCACGATCCGACGCCAAAGCGCCTCAACATTGGCTGAAAATGCGTTAGCCCAACTTTTGCTGAAGGAACGCCAGCGCCTTTTGCGCACCCGTCGCCGAGACGGTGTGGCCAATGCCGGGTTCAAGCTCGAGATCGACAGAAAAGCCTGCAGTGCGCAGCTGTGCGGCGGCAAGGCTGGAAGCGGCGGATGGGATCGTCCTGTCGCTCTCACCATGCACGAGAAGAACGGGCGTCTTGCTGGCGGCCGGCGATATTGGCTGCGGGGCAAGTAGCCCGGCAAAGGAAACGAGCGCCCCCACCCTCCACCGACCGGAGGCGACCGCATCGAGCGCCACGATGGCGCCCTGCGACACGCCCACGAAAGCAATGCGCTCATGCGCCTCGGCAAAGCCGGCGCGCTCAACCACATCCGTGATCACCGTGTCGAAGGCCGCGCGCGCGGCACAGATGCGGGCTGGATCGAGCGGATTGCCCTCCGTCGAAAACCATTGATGTCCATAGGCGTGATGCATCGGCGCATCGGGCGCGGCAAAGCGCGCCTGCGGAAGACGGCTCCGCCAGGCAGAGGCGAGCGGCATGAGCTGCGCGCCGGATGCACCGATCCCATGCAGGAAGATGATCAGACAAGATGAATCGGGCATTTGAATCCTGTCATTGAACACACAAAGGGCGCTCGACGCCATCATGGCGGAGCGCCCTCGTCACCCAGACGGCAAACGTCTGCGACAATCATGTCGCATTGGCCGGCCGGTATGTGGGTGGTGAAGCTTAGATGTGGATGCAGACCCGCAATTTCAAGGCATGCGCCCTTGTCATCTAGCATACTCATCAAGCATCGACGGGATCATCGGAAGTAGTCCGGCCCCAGAAGATCTTCGCGCAGCGTTGGCCCGACAGGCCGCCACCCCAGTTGCTCCTGGGTCAGTATGCTCTCAACGGGATTGTCGGTAGAGACGAAAGGCGCGATGAATTTGAACTGCCGGTTAGAATCGGCCTGCGAACCGGATCTGACGGGAAGGCTCAAACGCCGTCCCATGATCTCCGCAATCTCCCGATACCCGCATCCCGCGTCTCCCACGCCGTGATAGATTCCGCCGGGTTGGCCTTTTTCCAACACCAGCCTGAACAGCGTGACGGCATCATCGATGTGAAGGCCGCTCCAGCAATTGGCGCCATCGCCGACAAAGATCACTTCGCCATGTTTGCGGGCAGCTTGGCTGAGTTGCGGGATCAGGCCCATATCGCCCTTGCCATGCACCGCGGGCGCGAGCCGCACGATAGAGGTTCGAACGCCCCGCTCGGCCCAGCGATGCATCAGCCCTTCGCTGACTGCGCGAACATAGCCGGGCGATTGCAAATTGGGCTTGTCGCGCTCGGTTGCAGCACGCTCTGCCCTCTCGCCCGAAGGACCGGCGAGCCCCATCGTGGCGAAAGCTGAGATCAGCGGACGCCCGGAACCGCTCAAAACCTCCGCCATGGCATTGGTCGCCGCATCGTTAGTAGCCGTGATGGCTTTCATCATGCGGCTGACGATCGCGCCTGGCCATCCACCGAGCACAGCCGACAACAGCCGGCCGCGCCCAAGTTCGCCCGGTGAAAACGTATAGGCCAGATGGATGACACCGTCCGACTCTCCAGCGCCGCGTCGCAGAACGTCAAGATCGGTGAGGCTGCCGATCAGCGAGCGCACCCCCATAGCCTGCAAGGCCTCTGCCGATTGCCGCGAACGCGCCAGCCCGACAATCTCATGGCCGTGTGCCTTTAGGTGGCGGATCAAGGCTGGGCCGATGAAGCCGGTCGCTCCTGTCATGAATATTCGCATTCGCATTCTCCAAAAATGGCCATGGCCGGCGCTGCTGAAAATCCGCCTCGCGGCAACGCTGCGCCTTCGAGCGGTTTCTTCAACATCAGACTATCGCTTCGATCTGGAACGATCTATGCTGCATAGCGCGTAATATCTTCGAGATCGTTCGCAAATGGATCCTCTCTCTGAAATCCTCACCATGTTGAGGCCTCGGAACGTCAAGACTGGCGCAACCGATGCCAGCGGCGATATTGCAATCCGCTTTCCGCCGCATCGGGGCATGTACTACTATGCGATGCTGGACGGCGCATGCTGGCTGACGCTGGAGGGCGAGCCGCCGCTTCGCCTCATGAAAGGACACTGCGTTCTCCTGCCCAGCGGACGATCCTTTCAGATCAGCAGCGATCCCGCTTTGACGCCGGTGGACGCAAGCGTCTGGCTTCAAAGCCGAAGAAATGGCCAGGTCGTGACCTATGGAGAGGGAGGCGAATGCTTCATTTGCGCGGCGCATTTCGACTTTGAGGGAGCCGATGCCAGTCTGCTCCTCAGCGTGCTGCCGCCCATCGTCCATCTCGGCAACGAAGAGGATCAGGCCGCGATGCGCTGGGCGCTCGAGCGCATGATGGCGGAACTGCGCGCGCCGCGCGCCGGGACGGATCTTCTGGTCGAGCATCTGTCTCATCTGATTTTGATCCAGGCGCTGCGGCTGCATATGGCTGAACAGGATGGGGCGCGGGCGGGCTGGCTATCGGCGCTGGGCGATCCGCCGGTCGCCACGGTCATCGAAGCCGTTCACGCCGCACCTGCGCGGCGCTGGACGGTCGAGGCCATGGCACGGATTGCCGGCATGTCGCGCACGGTCTTCGCCCTGCGTTTCAAGGCAAGCGTCGGCCTCAGCCCCATCGATTATCTCATCCGCTGGCGCATGCTGCTTGCCGCAAATGCGCTGAAGCGACCACGGGAGACCATTTCATCCGCTGCTTTCTCTGTCGGATATGAGTCCGAAAGCGCCTTCAGCACCGCCTTTAAACGCGTGATGGGTTGCTCGCCGCAGAGCTATCGCAAGAGCGCACAGGCTCAGCAGAGCACCTTTTGAAGAGCAAGCGTGGTGCAAGGGATTAAACTTTCGTAATGAACTTCGCCGCTGAAGAAACTGCCGCAGTTTCGCCTTATTTGAGCCAAAGCTTTTACACGCTGGGCTGCTTGTGCATCTCTGAGATTATTGCGTTCGTATTTTTAAACATCTCATTTTCAGGGGCTGAACAGGCATTCAGCTATTTGGTTTCATCAAGGTCATCGGCCAAAGCGCCGGGCGATTTTTAAGGCTGATCGTGGTTCTGAGATCGATGACATCAAGGCAGGATTCTCCGTTGCGGCGCTGACCGCAGCGGGAAGGATTTTGCTGCCCGATGCGCATTCATCGAGCTGAGAGAACCCGATCAAGGCTATTTGGGGGAGTGCAGAATGATGCGGCGAACAGTGCTGAGCCTTTTTTTGGTCACCTCTTGCGCGGGCGCGACTGGCACCGCTCAGGCAGAGGACACGCCGTTTTCCCGCAGCGTCAGCATCGAGGACAAAGTTCTTCCTGGCCGGCTGCTCGATGAGACTTTCACCGAAGACATCAAGATCGGGTCCCCATCCGCGATCTCAGAGGTTGGTCAGATCCGCTTTCCCGTCAATGAGCACTTCTACAAGTTCGAGATTCTGGAGGCCTATACGCTGAAGGCCGATGGCCGGCACGTCGATGTAGCGCCCGATAAGATCCTCGTTTCGGCTGTTCCCGACGCACCCACGCTCAGCATGTTTGAGGCTGACAGCAAGCTGAGGACGATCGTATTTCCGGATCTGGCGGTTGGAGATACCGTTCACTACAAGATCCACATGAAGGAGAAGGAGCATGTCCTTGGCGGCAACTTCAGCTTGTTAACCGCGCTTGCGCCTACGCAGCGCTATACGAGCTACCAGCTGACGCTCGATGCCCCAAAAAACCTGAAGCTCAACGAAGCCGATGCGGGCTTCAGCAAGCGCCTGGACGAAGTCGGCGACCGGCAGCGCATGACGCTGACCCTCAACCCCCAGCCCTTCCGGATGCGCGAGCCGCATGAAACCGATATTCTAGACCACGGCGCCTACTTCGCGATTTCCAGCTATCCGGACTGGAACGCGGTCGGGCAGAGCTTTTTCAAAGGGGCCGACGCAGCCAGCCGCCCTTCCGACAAGATCAAGGCCCTGGCCGAACAGATTACAGCCGGAATCGACGACAAGCTCCTTCAGGCGCAGGCCATCCGCGACTGGACCGCAAAGAACATCCGCTACTTCAACATCATCCTTGGGCAAGGTGGCTTCGTGCCGCATCCGGCCGACCAGGTTCTTCAAAATCGCTATGGCGACTGCAAGGACCATGTGACGCTGATGCGGGCTCTCCTGGCGGCCAAGGGCATTCAGGCAGATTTTGCCCTCATCTCGCTCGGCAACAATTACGCCGAACCATCCATACCGGGCGCATACTGGTTCAACCATGTGATCCTGTGGCTGCCAGCCTTCAACCGCTATACCGATCCGACTGCCGATCCGGCTTCGGCCTGGGTCTTGCCTGCCCTGGATTCAGACAAGGTCGTGCTGCGCATCAATGCCGATAACTCGCAACTGGAGCGCACCCCCGCCCTCCATGCCGCCTCGAACCAATTGATCGTCAAGATGGCTCTGACGCTTTCGCCGGAGGGAACGATGTCGGGCTCCTCGGAAACGACGGGCACTGGCGCGGTTGCCATAAACCTGCGCGAAGTTGCCGCCAACGTTGCTCTCGCCGGCGGCGACAACCTGGCGCATACGCTGATGCAAAAGCAGAACTGGCAAGGAACCGGCACGATCGAGGCGCATGATGCCCACGATTATGACGAGCCCTACCGCCTGAAGGCCACGATGTCGGCCACCACCAATTTCCTGAAGGGTAAATCGCATCCGCTCCCCATCATCCCGCGCCTTGTGGTGCCCGCTTATGCGGTGATCGGGCAAGCGGTAGAGGAAGGCTTCAAGCAGGATTTCGTCTGTCGCGCCGAGACCTTCGAGCAGGATGTGACGCTGCATCTTCCGCCTGGTTGGACGATCGATAACCTACCGGCGGCAAGCGCGGTGAGCGCCGGCCCAGCCTCCTTCTCACTGTCGGTCAACAACAGCGGCGATACGATCGCCTTCGTGCGCCGCCTTGTCGTCGATCCACCCCATCAGAAATGCTCGCCGGCCGACGCCAAGGCCATGGAAGCGGCCGTTTCCGCCATGCGAGAGGCCATTGGCTGGCATCCGGAGTTTAAGGCACGGGCATAAGTCAAGGGCAAACTGTCAATACAAGCAGAGGATGCCTTGGCATGAGCATCGACGCGAAGAAGAAGCATGCCGAGGTTCTGGGAGAACGAAAAGATGAAGAGGATCATTCAAGGCGCGATCCTGACGCTTGCCCTTATCGTCACTGCAGGAGGAACCGTTCGGGCAGAAAATACCACCGCGACCCCTGCTGCTTCGCAAACGATGACGCCTGACAATAACGACAAGCAGGCTGACGCAAACAACGGCCAATCCGGCAGCTCAAAATGCGGCTTGCCCGGCAAGGACGGGAAAGACGGCGCCGATGGGTCGGGCGCACACGGCGGCAAGGGCGGCAAGGGCGGCAGAAGCGGTAAGGGTGGCACGGGAGGAAAAGCGGGGAACTGCCCAGCCGGGACATCGACCGACGGCACCGACTAGAAGCTTCGGTCCGCGTGATGCACGAAATCTAGAGGTTTCGCGCCGCACTGAGGGCGGAGAAAGCGCACAGTTCACTCCCGCTCCCGGGCTCTGCCTCCCCCGTAAGCCAGATCTCTAAAAAAATCCACTAGTTTCCTAGTTGACGCATTAACTAGTTTACTTGTATTTATCTGTTCACCACCTGCTGCGGCCCATGCAAGAAGGACCGCTCTATAAAAGACATATGATGCCTCGCCGCAGGCAGCAGCAGGTGGCTCAGCCGACCCGTCAAAAGCCAGAGACAAAGGGCTGGAGGCAAGCAGAAGAGACAGCGGAGACCATGGGAATGGCACAGATTGCGACAATCGCGCCTGGCGAACTTTTGCTGATCACCGTCGAATGGACCGGCGGCATTCACCGGGGCACGCGCAATCTGATGGAACTGGATATCCGCGCTTACGAACAGGGCGAGATCCAGGATATCATCGATGACACCATCAGCGAGACCTGCCGCATCGCGCCAATTGATCGTTATGGCAGAGACCGGCGCGTCGGTGAGGACATTTCAGACATCTTCGACCTGCGCGCCCATAGCGAGCGCCAGAGCCCGTACCGCGAGCCTCCCCTCCTCAGCCGCCCATTCCTTTCCGCTTTCGACCGCAGCCAGGCCGCCCGCATCCGCGATCTCGCCCGCTGACCGACCCGAAAATCAGACAGGCGCAGACCAGCCCCCAATCTGGGAGTAGATCGCATCCCGCAACTGCCGCACATCGTGGTTCAATGCGCCGAGTTGCGCCGGCGTCTGTGCAGAGGCAGCCAGCAGACCATCGCTGAGGCAGCCGGCCTTGTGCTTGAGAGCGCGCCCTTCTTCGGTCAGCCCGATCAACACCTGCCGCTCATTGCTAAGGTTGCGCGTCCTACGCAACAAGCCTGAGGTTTCAAGCCTTTTGAGAAGCGGTGTCAGCGTGCTGGATTCCAGCGCCAGCGCATGGGCAATGGCGCCCACCGTCTGCTCGTCCTCGCTCCATAAGACATTGAGCACCAGATATTGCGGATAGGTGAGCCCAAGCTCGTCGAGCAGCGGCTTATAGGCACGCTGAATCGCAATGCCGGCGGTATAAATCGCATAGCACAATTGATCTTTTAGAGGCGGTGGATCGTTGCGGTCTTCGCTCATCGGGAGGCTCCTGTTGACCTTCATATAGCGTCCGACATCGCAAAATTAAATATCGCGATAAAAATTATCTTGACGCAATCATACAAGTCTGGCAGCCTACAGTTATCGCGATAACAATTATCGCAAATAAGAGGAGATTGAACCATGTCGCGCAAGACCATAATCACCGTTGCCGCAATCGCCGCCGCCGCTTCACTGTCTGCCGCTATCTCGGCAGGCGCCGCCGAAACAATTCCGCAAAACCAGACCGTCAAAAATATCGTGCTGGTCCACGGGGCTTTTGCTGACGGTTCCGGCTGGAGAGGCGTTTACGAAAACCTCACGCAGCGCGGCTACCGCGTGACCATCGTCCAGAACCCGCTGACCTCCCTTGAAGATGACGTTGCGGCCACGAAGCGGGCGCTGGAGCGTCAGGATGGGCCGGTCATCCTCGTTGGACATTCGTGGGGCGGCACGGTCATCACCGAAGCTGGCATCGATGAAAAAGTGAAGGGCCTCGTCTATGTATCGGCTCTTTCTCCCGATGCGGGCGAAACGACAGCTCAGCAATATCAAGGATTTGCCCCCGCGTCGGAATTTGTGATCGAAACCACGAAAGACGGGTTCGGCTATGTCAGCCCGGAAAAGTTCAAGGCAGGTTTTGCGCATGACGCAAGCGACGCCGACGTCGCCTTCATGAGGGATGCACAGGTCCCGATCAACATGTCGGCCTTTGCCACCAAGCTGACAAATGCCGCATGGCACACCCGGCCGAGTTGGGCCGTCATCGCAACCGAAGACAAAGCCTTCGATCAGGCGATGCTGATCCACATGGCCGAACGCATCAACGCCAAGATCACCAAAGTCTCGGCAAGCCACGCTCTTTTCATGACCCAGCCAAAAGTCGTCGCAGACACGATTGATCAGGCAGCAAAGAGCGTATCTGCAACTGAATGAGAACACGTGCCGTCATCATCGGGAGTAACAAGGCTATCCCGATGATGACGGGACAAGAACTGGCAAATAGAATCGAGAACGCATAGCCTCGTGGCCGCTCAGCTTAGAGCCGTTCGATCAAAGTCGGGCCTGCCGCCAGCCATCTTTTGCTGCAGCTTCATGCCTTAGATCGATGGGGCGTTTGGGAGGCACGAAATGATACCGTCAGATGCGACCGCAGTCCCACACACCGCCGCCCGTATTCCTCCGGCAATGGCAGGAAGTTATCCGCGGCGCGCCGGAAATATGGTTCGGCCCCTGATCGACGGAGTGCCGGCCTTCCGGCGAATTGCGGAAGCAACGTCCAAAGCGCAGCATAGCATCTGGCTTACACTTGCCTTTTACGCACCAGACTTCCGATTACCAGATAGCGACGAGGCGCTTTTCGATATGCTGGATCACGCTGTGGAGCGCGGGCTCGATGTGCGTGTCTTATGCTGGCGGCCAAACCGGCAAAGCGAGGGAGATGGCAGAACATTTGCCGGCACGCCTGCCGATTTCCACCTTTTGGGAATGCGCGACGCGCAGTTCAACATCAGGTGGGATGAAGCGCCCGCCGCATTTTGCCACCACCAGAAGTGCTGGATGATCGATGCAGGCCATGCCACGGAAACCTCGTTTATCGGCGGCATCAATCTGACAGCCAAAGCTCTCGGTTCCCCGGGACATCGGGACGGTGGGCAGCACGACCTTTATGTGGAGATTGCTGGTCCTTCCGCCACGGACGTTCACCACAATTTTGTGCAGCGGTGGAATGAGGCCAGCGAACGCAACAAGCCAGACGGCTGGTGGGGACCGAAGGCTGCCACAACGCTTGCCTTCCCCGTCAAAGCATCTGATCCCGCAGGTCCGAGCCTTGTCCAGATACAGCGCATGATCCCGCCCGGAATTTATACAAACGGCCACGCAGCCCCGAACGGCCTGCATCACAACATCTCCGGCGGCGAAAGATCGATTCTTGAACAATACGAGCAAGCGATCGATGCAGCGCAATTAACGATCTACATTGAAAATCAGGCAATCCCTATTCCCGCGATTGCGCATCGGCTGGAGGCGGCCCTGCGGCGCGGCATCGAGGTGGCCCTTGTGGTTCCAGCCAACACAGACATGCCGAGGGATGCAACTGAGCGCAGTCCTGCCGAGGTCGAGCTTTTCAGTTGCCTTGCCGCGCTCGCACGATACGACAACTTTGCCCTGATGGGCCTCGCCGTCTTACGGGAACATACGGCAAAAGCTGTCTATGTTCATGGGAAGGCGATGATCGTTGATGACGTCTGGGCAACGATCGGCTCGTGCAACCTGCACAGCTACTCTCTGGGCCGCCACACAGAGATGAACGCGTCAATATGGGACGCCGCCATCGCCAAAAGCCTTCGATGCGAACTGTTCGTCGAGCATCTGAACGAGGATACAGTGACATTGAACAGCCGCCAGGCGCTCCGGCGTCTGCGTGATGTCGCTGTGCGCAATCGCGCTATCTTGAAGGGTCTTGACGGCCAATGGCAGGGTCTGATCGTGAGCCTGAATGCCGATGACTATGGACGCTCGATCTCGATGTGATGGCGTAACCGCCATTGATGGTGCCGCGAACGGGCTTTACGCAGCAAGCGTGGCGCCTGCCGCGCTTGGATCGGCGTAGGGGAGATTGTAGCGGGTTTTATGCCTTGACCGCAGTCTTCTTCTTGCGGGCCGGTGCGGCGACCGGCGCTTCGGCCTCCTTGGCTTCACGCAAGAGGCGCAGTCGTTCCGTCTTCTTCAAACGTTCAGCCGCTTCGCTGGCGATGATCTGGCGCGCGGCCTGATCGGTCGTGGTCGCCTTTTGCTGGGGTGAAACCTTGGCAGGCTTGAAGAATTCTTCTTTCGTGGCTGTCATGACAATCTCCCTTTCTGTTGTTGCGACGGAACCTTGAAAGTCCCGCCTGCGCATCTTCGCCTCGTGTCTTGCTGGCTCCGCATCGGACAGTCCGAAAACCATTTCCCTTTTTGGACCCATTCCTCTTATGCAAGCCGCGCCCGAACCGGAATTCGGTCCGGGAA
The DNA here is from genome assembly GCF_037199735.1 of Oryzifoliimicrobium ureilyticum. Classification (NCBI taxonomy): domain Bacteria; kingdom Pseudomonadati; phylum Pseudomonadota; class Alphaproteobacteria; order Hyphomicrobiales; family Rhizobiaceae; genus Oryzifoliimicrobium; species Oryzifoliimicrobium ureilyticum. The sequence goes on from NZ_JBBBVQ010000009.1 coordinate 59,416, forward strand.
CGGTCGGCATAAGTTTAAGCCTCGCCGGCATCTTCGCGACGCGGCGCCGGACGCTCGCTGCCGGGACGTGGGCGGGCCGCCTTTTTCATTGGCAGCAGGCCTTCGCGCTGCAGTTTCTTTCTTGCCAGCTTGCGGTGGCGACTGATCGCTTCGGCCTCTTCACGGATGCGGCGTTCGGATGGCTTCTCATAGGACTGACGCGCACGGATTTCGCGGAAGATACCTTCCTTCTGCATCCTGCGTTTCAGCACACGAAGGGCCTGTTCGACATTGTTGTCCCTGACAATAACCTGCAAGCATGTCTCCTTTATGCAGCTTCCTGCTGTTTGGTTGTTTTTATGGCGTTGGTTGATCCAACAAACGGAGCGACGTTGGTGAAACACAAAGGACGCGCGTGGACTTTGATCTGGCGCATCGGATAACGCGAAAACTCACCTGGACTTTCGGTTAGATGCTGTCGCTGATCACGGCTATCGCGCACATTGGCCCCTTATGGTGGTTGAAAAACAGCTGCCAAAGCAAGCAGCGTCAAAAAGAATGGTCGGCATCAAGGCAATATAGGAAGAAAAGCGCGAAAAGCTTGGGTAGAAAAGCAAATTGCCAGGCATTGAGATAGTGGGTGCAAGGCAAGGCGTCGGATCAGAAACAGATACATGCTCTGGAGAGCGGGGAAGTGTCAGATACCGGCGCCGATAGGCTAAGCTACAGGCCGAAGATGATGCCGCAGGTTTTAAGCACTTGATGAACAGTCATGCGCGGCGCAGGGCGCAGAAAAACAAAAGGCCGGGCGTTGACCCGACCTCTCTCAGCTACTCCGCTCGGCTGCCAGTACATCCGTGGTCAGCGAGCATGAGCAACAAATTAAGCTGCCTGAAGGTTATCGGCAGAGTTCTTGCCAGAACGGCGGTCCTGCACGATGTCGAAACGGATCTTCTGACCGTCCGAGAGCGAGCGCATGCCAGCGCGTTCAACAGCAGAGATATGAACGAATACGTCCGTACCGCCGTTGTCAGGCTGAATGAAGCCGAAACCCTTGGTTGCATTAAACCACTTTACAGTGCCAGTATTCATAACGATTTCCTTTCCTAGTAATCGTTGTGGGCCCGCGATACCCTGCGGGATTGGATCGATTAGTTGAAAGGAAATCCGACGAAAGCCAAAGGCTTCAACCGGCATCACAAGCAATGGTCGATGTTCATAAAGTAGGGGTTTTTTAAAATTTTGCAATGCTGACCAGCCGCTTTTTTTGCCTTCCGCTCGGAAAACGGCTGTAACAGGCTGTTAACGCAGCTAACTATTTCAATGATCTAGCGCCCTGCTCACCGCTGTCGGACAGCAAAACCACACGCCACACCCTTCCTCCGCCGCCGATAAATCTTAAGCGCCTTCCGCCGAGATCGGCAAGGATCGGCAACGCGCATGAGGTGTACGCGACCTCAATAAAAGACCTGGCCGGTCAAGCCGGATTGAAGGCCGCGCGAATATCGTGTTGCATGCAAGCGGGACAGGCAGTTGCCCGAGGGAGGAGACATGCTGGCGGCCGATAAAGCCAAAGTTGTACGAAAGGGCGGATCCGGATTTTCCCTCCGCGCCGGCCTGATCCCAGGCGTCGAAATCGTCGAGGCCGACACGGGCTTTTCCTTTGGCCGGCATATGCATGATCAGTTCGGCCTTGGCCTCATCAGGCGCGGCGCGCAACGCTCGCTCAGCGGGCGCGGCATGGTGGAAGCCGGCGCTGGCGATATCATCACCGTCAATCCTGGAGAGGTGCATGATGGCGCGCCGATCGGCGATGACGGGCGCGCCTGGTCCATACTCTATTTCGATCCCGATATCCTCTCGCGCTTTTATGCTGATATGACCGAGGGAGCCCACACCGACTATGAATTCACCCGCCCTGTCTTTGTCGCACGGGCAGCCGCCGCATCCTTCCACCGACTGTTTCAGGCGATTAGCGGCAATGATGCGCTGAAGTTGGAAGAAAGCATTTTCCTGATGCTGGCAACGCTGCGGGAAAACCCAGCCACTGCGCGCCACAAAAAGCTCCTTTTGCCGATGTCCTCCGCCATTGCCGCGGCAAAAGCGCGGATCGACGATAATCCCGCCCTGCCCGTCGCGCTGGAAGAGCTCGCAGCGCTCGCAGGCCTCAGCCGCTTCCAGCTTCTGCGCAGCTTTGCCCGCGCCACGGGACTGACGCCGCATGCCTATCTCATCCAGCGCCGCCTTCATCTGGCACGCCGGCTGATCTTGAAGGGCGAGGCGCTGGCAGAGGTTGCCTTTGCCGCCGGCTTTTTCGATCAAAGCCACCTGAACCGCCTCTTCCTGCGCAGCTTCGGCATGACTCCAGGCCAATGCGCCGCCCATTTTCGACAAACGGCGCACTGACGATCGACAAGATCTCCTGCAATTTTGTCCAAGACGTCAGGACCGCTCGGCAGTCAATCTCGCCATGCTGACAGTGACATCGGCCGACTGCACCAGACCCGGCGGGACCTCTGCCAAGGGCAGATCGAACAAGGGAGCAACCGCGATGACATGGGAATTTCTGGCAACGAGCCTCATCATTGTCGCTTCACCCGGAACAGGAGCCATCTATACGTTGGCAGCGGGCCTATCGGGCGGCGCACGAGCCAGTCTCGTTGCGGCCTTCGGCTGCACGCTCGGCATCGTTCCGCATATGCTGGCGGCGATCAGCGGCTTGTCGCTGCTGCTTCACACCAGTGCCCTGGCCTTTGAAACACTGAGGTGGCTAGGCGTGATCTATCTGCTCTTCATGGCGTGGTCGATGTTCCGGCAGCGTGGCAGCCTGCGCATGGATGCCCAGTCCGATCAGCGCAGTGCGCGCCAAGTGGTCGGCGCGGCCATCCTCATCAACCTCCTTAACCCCAAGCTTTCCATCTTCTTCTTTGCCTTCCTGCCGCAATTCGTACCACCCGCATCGCCAAACCCCCTTGCGCTGATGATCGATCTCAGCCTGGTCTTCATGGCCCTTACCTTCGTAATCTTTTCGGTTTACGGCATCTTCGCTGCCATCCTGCGCCGGCGCATTCTCGCCAGCCATCGGGTCCAGCGCTGGATGGCCCGCAGCTTTGCTACGGCCTTCGGCGCGCTCGCCGTGCAATTGGCGCTGGCACGGCGGTGAGGCGCAGGGCAAGGCCGAAACCGACCGTGTCGAAAATCCTGCGGACGGTGATTGAGTAGGCTCGACGGCGTATCTCCGTTAAATTATCTATAAAATATGACCACAGCAAAAGCCCTCCCCGTTTCCGTGCGGATCAGCACAGCGCTGGCCGAGCGTATTATTGCCGGCGATCTCGAGCCGGGAACGCGGCTTGGACAGGACCAGATCGCCGAAGAATTCGGCGCGAGCCATGTTCCGGTGCGCGAGGCGTTTCGACGGCTGGAAGCGCAGGGGCTTGTTGTCAGCAAGCCGCGGCAAGGCGTCCGTGTGGCCGGCTTCAGCCTCCAGGAAGTTCGGGAGGTGGCCGAAATGCGCGCTGCACTCGAAGCCTTGGCCTTGCGGCATGCCGCCCCTCATCTCACCAAGGCCATTCTCGATCAAGCCGAGGACGCCAACAAGGCGGGGGACCGCGCGCCCGATGTGCATGCCTGGGAAGAAGCGAACAGGCGCTTTCACCGCATCATCTTGACGCCGTGCGGCATGCCGCGCCTGCTGAAGTCGATCGACGATCTCCAGACGGCGAGCGCGCGTTTTTTGTTTTCCGGATGGCGGGCCGAATGGGAAGCACCGACCGATCGCGACCATCGCGCAATTCTCGATGCTCTGAGAGCCGGGCAAGTCGATTTCGCAGCCTCCGTGCTGGCTCGGCACGTCCAAACGATTAGCCAGAAAAAGCCGCGATAGCGTTCTCCGACTCTATCCCTCCCGCAAAATTATAGATTTCTTTGACGCAGCCCTTGCCATGCTTGTCGCGCTGTGGATTCATTTAGCGATAGAATCAATAAATTATCTATAATTTTAAAAGGAGTGAATGGATGACCGAGCTACTGGTGAAGCCGACCGACAGCAGGCGAGGCGCACAGGTGAAGATGGGCCTCGTCGTGATTGCTGGCGCGGCTCTGATGACACTCGCTGCGAAAGTGCAGGTTCCCTTCTGGCCCGTGCCGATGACCCTTCACACGCTCGCCCTCATGGCGTTCGCGGTGGGATTGGGCCCGCGCATGGCGGTTTCCATCTGCCTCGCTTATCTGGCAGCCGGCGCGGTGGGTCTTCCGGTATTCTCGGGCACGCCCGAGCGCGGCATCGGCCTTGCCTATATGGTTGGTCCTACGGGAGGCTATCTTACAGGCTTCTTGGCTGCTTCCTGGCTGGTCGGAATCCTGGCACAAGGCAGGCACACCTTGGGACGGCTCGGCGCGATGCTTCTTGGCCTTGCCGTCGTCTACAGTCTCGGTGCGGCCTGGCTCTCGCTTTATGTTCCGGCAGGACGCGTCTTTGCCGTCGGCATCCTGCCCTTTCTTCCCGGCGATCTCCTGAAAATCGGAGTGGTGGCCGCGCTTGGTGCCGCAGTGCCCGCAGCCCTCGCAAAGCTGAACCGTCCGAACCGAGGAGCATGACGATCATGGACGGGGCTATCCGGCATGACTGGAGCGTCGAGGAAATCGCCGCTTTGCACGAACGTCCTTTGCTCGAGCTGATCGGCCGCGCCAATGCGGTCCATCGCCGGCATCACGATCCGAACAAGGTGCAGAAGGCAAGCTTGCTTTCCATCAAGACAGGAGGATGCCCGGAAGACTGCGCCTATTGTCCTCAGTCGGCGCATCATCGAGAGGTCGATCTGACCCGGGACCGCATTATGGACCCCGCCAGCGTCATCGCCATGGCCCGCAAGGCCAAGACGGCTGGAGCCGAGCGCTTCTGCATGGGCGCGGCATGGCGCCAGGTACGCGATGGAAAAGAGTTCGATGCAGTCATCGAAATGGTCGAAGGCGTGCGTTCGCTTGGCATGGAGGCCTGCGTCACCCTAGGCATGTTGAAGCCGCACCAGGCTGAGAGGCTCGCAAAGGCAGGCTTGAGCGCCTACAATCATAATCTGGATAGCAGCCCGGAATTCTACGGGAAGATCATTACCACGCGCACCTATGAGGATCGGCTGGAAACGCTCGCGATCGTGCGCGCCTTTGGTATCGATCTGTGCTGCGGCGGGATCATCGGCATGGGCGAGACCATTGAAGATCGCGCCGGGATGCTCAAGGTTCTGGCGTGCATGGACCCGCATCCTGAGAGCGTGCCGATCAATGCGCTCGTTCCCGTCGAAGGGACGCCGCTGGCGCGGCGCCCGCGGATCGATCCCCTGGAGCTGGTTCGCATGGTGGCAACCGCCCGTCTCGTGATGCCCGCTTCCATGGTGCGGCTGTCGGCCGGCCGCTCCGCGCTGAACCGCGAAGCGCAAATCCTGTGTCTCGTGGCGGGCGCCAATTCGGTCTTCTATGGCGATACCCTGCTCACCACCCCCAATGCGGACATTGGAGAAGACGCCGAACTCTTCGCAGCCCTCGGACAAGAAGAAAGTGAGCGTGCCTAGCGCCTACCAGGGCACGGTCCGCCCCAGATAATCGAGATATTCGAGGCCGGGTCGGTAGCGCTTTTCAAGAAGGACGTTGACGAGGTTCGGCACGCTTTCCTCGATGCTGAGGCGTCCATCAGAGCCGCCGAGGTCCGTGCGCACCCAGCCCGGCGCCATCAGCACCAGCGCGCGCCCATCCGCCTTGCGGCGCGTGGCATAGCTGCGCATGAAGGTGTTGAGCGCCGCCTTGCTGCCGCGATAAACTTCGCGCATACCGGTGGTATTGTTCGTGACGCTGCCCTGGCCTGACGACATGATGCCGATGAGGCCTTGATCGCTCACGAGATGGCCAAGTTCCTCGACGCAGCGCATCGGGCTTAGCGCATTGGTGATCATCACCCGGCAGAATTCTTCGGTCGTCACTTCGCCGATCGTTTCCGTCGGCTCGTTGGTGGTTCCGGCATTGACGAAAAGCATGTCGAAGCGCCGTTGCGACAACCGCTGGCGCAGCTGCGCAAGTTCATCGGGCGCGTTAATGTCAAGCGTTTCGATCTCGACACGGCCGCCAGCCGTCTTGGCGAGCGCATGCAGTTTGGTTTCGCGGGAGCCCACCCGCACCGTGCCCATGACCTGCCAGCCCTTCTCATAGAACTCCTCGGCCATGGCATGGCCAAGCCCGCGCGAGGCACCGATGATCAGGATGGAGCCGTTGGTCTGCGTGGGTAAATCCGCCATGTCAGCCTCCTTCTTTGTCTGGTCGAAGGGAATATGGCTGAGCGAGCAATGTTTCACCAGACGCACAGAATGCAAAGAATAGTTGCGTTTCACGCTATGCCAAAACGCGTGAACACGATAGGCTGAGTGCATGGACGAGCTTGATCTCAACCTTCTTCTGGCGCTTGATGTTCTGCTGGCCGAAAGCAGCGTAACGCGCGCGGCACACCGCTTGAACCTCAGCGCTTCGGCAATGAGCCGAACCCTGGCGCGGCTGCGGGCGGCCACCGGCGATCCGCTTCTGGTGCGGGCCGGCCGTTCGCTTGTCCTGACCCGTTATGGAGAGGAGATCAGACCGCGGGTTCATGAGGTTGCCGCAGATGCGCGCGCCCTGCTGCGTCCTGCGAAGGTCAAGCTCGACCTTGCGAAACTTGAGCGCACCTTCCTGATCCGCGTCAGCGAAGCCTTCCTGGAAATGCTGGCCGCTCCGCTCGTCGCTACCATCAGCAAGGCTGCGCCGCAGCTACGGCTTGGCTTTGTGCTGAAACCGGAGCGGGATGCCGATCCGCTGCGTGAAGGAGAGGCCGATCTCGAAATCGGAGTGCTCGGCACACCAGCGCCGGAGCTGCGCACGCGGCTTCTGTTTCGCGACCGGATGATGGGCGTGGCGCGCAAGGATCATCCGCTCTTTGGCAAAAGGGCAGCAAATGAAACCGTGACGGTGCAGGCCTATGCAGCCTGCGACCATATCGTCGCCTCCAAACGCGGCATCTTCGTCGATGCCATCGATGCCGCGCTCGACCTGCGCCAGTTGAAGCGCGCGGTGCGGGTCGTGGTGCCAGGCTATCCGGATGCCATGCGCATTGCCGCCGCATCCGATCTTGTTGCCGCTGTGCCACGCTCTTGCCTTGGCAGGGCGGTTGAGGGCGAAGACGGAAAGGCCCGCCGCCTTGCCGCTCAAGGGCTCCGTAGTTTCATCTTGCCGGTCGAGCTGCCGGATATCCTCATTTCAGCCATCTGGCATCCGCGCGTCGATGCGGACCCTGCCCATCGCTGGCTGCGCGACATCGTCACTGACGTCTGCCGCGCAGCCTATCCGCTTTAAATCGTCATGCGCATCGGACAGATGTGCATGCAACCCCGTTCGGTTATATCTGCATCTGACCGCCGTCGACGAACAATTCGACGCCGTTCACGAAGGAAGCATCGTCCGAGGCAAGGAACAGCACCGCCTTTGCAATTTCTTCCGGCTGTCCGATCCGGCCAGCCGGAATCAGGCTTGCCAGATAGGACTTGGTGCCTTCCGCCTTTTCGCCGCTGCCGAAGAGCTCGTTGAGGCCAGCCGTGTCGGTCACGCCGGGGCTGATCGCGTTGACGCGGATCCGCCGGTCCTTCAGGTCGAGGATCCAGTTGCGGGCAAAGTTGCGGATCGCGGCCTTGGTGGCGGAATAGACGCTGAAGGCCGGCGTGCCGGAAATGCTCGTCGTCGAGGAGGTGAGCACGATGGATGCACCGTCGCGCAGCAGCGGCAAGGCTTTCTGCACTGTAAACAGCGTACCCTTGACGTTCGTATCGAAGGTCTTCTGGTAGTGCTCTTCCGTGATCGCACCAAGCGGCACAAGTTCGCCGCCGCCGGCATTGGCAAAGAGGACGTCGATCTGCGAATGCCGCTGCTGAACGGCATCGTATAGCCGGTCGATATCGGCAAGCTTGCTCATGTCAGCCTGAACGCCGGTCACGCGCCCGCTGATTTCCTTGACGGCGGCATCAAGCGCATCCTTGCGCCTGCCAGTGATGAAGACATAGGCGCCGTCTTCAGAAAAGGCCTTCGCCGTAGCAAGGCCAATGCCGCTGGTACCGCCGGTTACAATCACAACCTTGTTTTCAAATCTCTTGGTCATCGTCTGACTCCTTATATTCTGCGGTTCTTTTTCCGCTGAAACAGAGATAGTATTGGAACGCTGGTGCTATTAGTGGGCAAAACTGTTACTCAGCGTTCTATAAGGAGAACGATGATGCGACAGGACCTGAACGATCTGGTCTATTTTGCCGAAGTGGTGGCGCATGGCGGCTTTGCCGCAGCGGGCCGGGCATTGCGCGAACCAAAATCCAAGCTCAGCCGGCGGATCGCCGGGCTGGAGGCGCGACTCGGCGTACGCTTGATCGAGCGTTCAAGCCGCCGCTTTCGCGTTACTGATATCGGGCAGAAATTTTTCGAGCACTGCAAGGCGATGCTGGCAGAGGCCGAACGGGCGCAGGCGCTGGTCGCCGAAGCGCAGGCAGAACCCGTCGGACTGATCCGAATGAGCTGCCCGACCGGCCTCATCGAGCCCATTTCAGGCATGGTATCGCAATTCCTCGACCGCTTTCCCAAGGTGCGCCTTCAACTGGTCGCCATCGACCGACCTGTCGACCTGATCGAGGAGCGGATCGACGTCGCGCTGCGCGTGCGCGCAACGCTTGATACCGATGCTTCCCTGACGATGCGCTCGCTCGGTCACTCGGTGCGTATCCTCGTGGCCGCACCGAAACTTGCAAGCCGCATTGAGAGGCTGGAAAACCTCGTCGCATTTCCAACGCTGGCCACCATCGACGACCATGATGAGGTGGACTGGCATCTTGAAACCGACGACGGCCGAAGCCTCGTCATCACGCACACGCCGCGCATGGGCTGCGCGGATTTTACAGCGGTCCGGGCAGCAGCGATCGCAGGCCTCGGCATCGCGCTTTTGCCGGATCATACCTGCCGCGAAGCGCTGGACGACGGGCGGCTCGTACGCATCTTTCCGGCCTGGCGTGGCGTGAAGGGGCTCGTCCATCTCGTCTTCACCACCAGGCGCGGTCTTCCCCCTGCCATCAGAAAGTTCATCGATGCCCTCGCCGCCGGCTTTCCCCGTAGCGATGTGATCGTCTCGTAAAACGAAACGCGGCCCCTTCTCTTTACGCTGAGGCTCCGCAGTGGGATCCTAAGCAACGGCCCCGCCGTGTGGCGCAGCGTCCAGGCTTATCAGCCGCGCGCGCTCTTCCTCCGGCATGGCGGCAAGCCGGCGGCGCGCCATGAGGCGCAGAACGAGAAAGCCGCCGGTAAAGAGCACTGCCTTGCTGGCAATGGCGAAAGAGGGCATGACCACGGCCCAGGTGGAAAGCCCGGAACCGGAAGCGAGCGCTGCGTTCAAGACAGCCGAAACGAACATCAACACCGCCCATCCATAGCCGATCGTGACCGCAACATCCGGCACGACGGCGCGGGCGATCGGTGGCAGATAAGGGATCATCCAGCCACGCCTCAGCATGAAAAGACCGATGACGACGTAGATCAGGCTGGGCTTGAACAGCACATAACGCGGATCGTTCGTGACGAGCGTCACTCCGCCGGAGAGGACGACCAAGACGAGGCTGAGCCACTCCAGCGGCTTGACCGGCTTTCCGCGGTAAAGCGCAGCGCCGATCTGTGCGACACCGATGGCGACTGCCAGCAAGACAGCCGGAAACGTCTTTTGCGTCAGGGCGACGACCAGCGCAAAGACAAGGGTGGACGCCATATCGGCGGCAAGAACACCCGCTGTCTGCAAAAACCGCTTCATTGATCAACTGCCTTTTCCGCATCTTGCCTGCGGTTAAACTACGGGCCGAAATCACTGTAAATCCCAGACTTCAGGAAGAGCGTATCACCGTGATGACGCCTGCTGGCTTTGCGCCTCCGCCACCTCGAAAAGCGCGGGAACGGCAGGGTTGTTCGTTGCCGCCAGGGCAGAAAGGACGACATCGAATTCGGGCGCATCCTTCAGTGGCCGCGATATTACCGCGCTGGGGAGATCGCTGCACATCGACTGCGGGATCAGCCCGATGCCGAGCCCCTCTGCGACCAGTCGGATGATCGTCTGCTGCAAGCGCGGCTCGAACGAAAAATGCGGGCTGCTGCCGCCGGCTGCGCAATAGCTCGAAATAGCCGAGCGCAGGATCGGCGTGACGCTGGCGGGCGCGGCAATGATCGCCTGGCCGGCAAGATCCGCAGGCGCGACAATTTCAAGGTCGGCAAGCCGGTGGTTCAGCGGGGCCACGAGCCTTAGCCGGTCGCGCGCCAGCCGGACAATCTTAAGATGCGGTGCCGGCGATCCGCCAAAGGTCACCGCTGCATCGAGCTTTCCCTCGACCAGCATGTCTTCGATATCGGTTGGGATACGCTCTTCCAGCACGAGGCGTACATCGGGGCGCGCCTGCGCATACCCCCGCACCAGGGCCGGCACGGTACTATGGGCGGCATGCATCATGAAGCCGAGCTTCAGCTCACCCTTCATGCCCTCGGCCACCAGCTTCACATCGCGGCAGGCCGCCTCGAAGCCCGATAGCACAGCCCGGCAATCTTCCAGGAAATGCCGTCCGGCCGCCGTCAGCGCCACGTGCCGCGAATTGCGCTCGACTAGCGCAACGCCAAGCTTCTGCTCAAGCGCGGCGATCTGACGGCTGAAGGGCGGTTGGCTCATGTGCATGCGCTCAGCCGCCTTGCCGAAATGCAGCGTTTCCCCCAGCGCCACGAAATAGCGCATGTGCCGCGTGTCCATTGATACCTCAGAAGTATTGATCTTAGCCAAAATCAGCATTGGATTATATCGATCGAAAGGCTTAAGCAAAGAAGAAAGATGGGCGTGCCAAGCTTCAGCGCAGCACGACCATAAGACAACGCACGTGGTCCCTCCGTCGTCCTTACGGAAAAGGACCGCACAACCAGGTGGCTTCGATGCTGACCAATCTGATGATCGTCCTGCCGATCTTCGCGATCATTCTCGCCGGATGGCTTGCAGGCAAGACCGGCGCGCTTGGCCCTGCCGCCACACGGGAAGTCAACCGGCTGGTGGTCTATCTTGCCTTGCCGGCATTGCTGTTCGACATCATGGCGAATGCAAAGACCGCCGAGATCTGGCAGCCCGGCTTCATCCTTGCCTTTACCGGCGGCTGCTTCGTCATCTTCGGCGCAACCTTGTGGTGGCGCATGGCCGGAGGTCGCCCGCTGGCCGATGCGGCGCTCGATGCCTTGAACGCAAGCTATGCCAATACCGGCTTCGTCGGCTTTCCGCTGGTGCTGGCGCTTGTCGGCCAGACCGGCATGGGTCCGACGCTGATTGCGACCATCCTCACCGTCTGCGTGCTCTTTGCCATTGCCATCATCTTGATCGAGGGCGGCCTGCAGTCGCAAAAGCGCCGACGCGATATCGCGCTCAAGACCTTCGCAGCGCTTGCCAAGAATCCGCTTCTCATCGCGCCCGTCCTTGGCGTGATTGTCATGGCGTCGGGTCTGCCGTTACCGGCACCCGTGCATCAGTTCATGAAGCTCCTGGGCGGGGCAGCCTCTCCCTGCGCGCTGGTGGCACTTGGCCTGTTCCTGGCCGGCAGCAAGGCGCAGCAGTCAGATGCCCCCCAGGCAAACCGCGCGGCGACCACGAGCATCATCGTTGCCTTGAAACTCATCGTCCAGCCCGCGGTGACCTGGGTTATTGCCGGACCGCTGCTTGGCCTGCCAGCCCTGACGGCCCATACCGCCGTTCTGCTCGCGGCCCTGCCGACCGGCACCGGCCCCTTCATGCTGGCAGAATTCTACAACCGCGAAGCCACCCTGACGAGCCGTGTCGTCCTTTCCTCTACCATACTCTCCGTGCTGACGATTTCGGCCTATCTCATGGTTGCGGGTGTCTAGTGTCCTTCAATCGGCGTCATCGCCGTCCGATGCGAACACATAGAAGTCTGATCTTGGACAGTCTGATCTTGCCCGAAAGCCATGAAAGGTTTATCGCTATATATACAGTTAGACTGTATATATTGAGGAAGGAATCCATCATGTCGACCGATTGCAAGGAAGTAGTGCGCCGCTTCAACATCGATGTCATTCAAAATGGCAATGAAGCGGAATTTCGCGCTTTGATGGCGTCCAACTTCGTCAACCACGCCGCACCAAAGGGCATGCCGAACGGCCCCGACGGCATGTGGCACACGTTCGAAAACGTTCTTCGCCCTGCGCTATCCGACCTCACCGTGACGATCCACGATCAGATCGCCGAGGGCGATAAGGTAACGACGCGCAAGACGATCAGCGGAACTCACACAGGCACTCTGCTCGGCGTGCCTGCTACAGGAAAAAAGATCGCCATCGACGTCATCGATATCGTGCGGGTGGAAGACGGCAAATATGCTGAGCACTGGGGGCTGAATACATTATCGACCGTGCTTGCCGAACTGGCGAAAGCCTAGAGCGCGGCATCCAACTTGCCCGAAAATCGATGCGCGTTAGGACACGATCTCGCGCACGAACGTGCTAGCACAACCGCTCGATAATGCCGATCGCGGCTTCGAGCGTTTGCCTGTCTGCGGCAGAGAGCCGCTCCTCGATCAGCTTCGCGATCTCCGACGTCCGGGCCTTGCGGGCGTCAGCCAATCGTTCCCGCCCCGCCTCGGTCATGGACAGCAGCTGGCTGCGCCCATCTGCCGGATGGGGCGTTTTGCGCACCAGCCCTTCGGCTTCCAGCTGACCGGCCACCAGCCGCATGCTCTGATGCTTGACGTTACGGCGCTCCGCAAGTTCGGCCACGCTGAGGGGACCGGCACGATCCAAAAGCGCCAGCGTTTCCGACTGCGACGTGGTGGGCGTATTGGCGTGCGTCCTCACGCCGCGAACAAACTTCCCGACCGTGACGCGCAGATCCTCCGCAAGCGCCAGAAGTTCGGCATCTTTCTCGAAACCGGCCACTTCATTCACCATTTCTCTTTTGCAAAGACCTAACCCTCTAAACCTTTCCATAGACCGGGAAGACCTGAAAGGGAATGCGCCGGCAAATGGCCATCGGCTCTCACATATCAGCGTTGCAGAATAAGACCTTTGTGCTTTCAGAAGACAGGATCATAAAGCGCTGAACCGATGCGCTTGAGGGTTATGGTCATGGATTGGATTCCTGTCGTCTTCGTTACGTTCAAACTTGTTGCCTTGGGCTTAGCCATGTTCTTCGCGATCAAGTGGCATTACGACCAAAGCAAGAAGATGGACCGCCGCGCACTCCTGCGCTCTGGAGGCATCATGGCCGCAGGCTTCCTGGCAGCGCTGGCCGGCGTCGCTCTCATCGCCTTTGTCCTCAGCACCATGCTCGGTCTGGATTTGCGCCTATCGTAACGCTTTTTCGGCGGGCTTCGGTTTCGCGAGCATAACGACAGGAGAACATTTCTCCAATGCAATCGTTGCTCGCTGCATCAGCCTTCTCATCGGCTAAGCCTTCCGCCTTGCGACTCCATCTCAATGCCCGCATCACCCGGCCCTCTCTCCGTTATCCTCGGGCTTGACGCGAGGATCCACAGCCAAACACGCGTCCGCTCCATTCATCCTCGGTTCGAACCGAGGATGGAGGCCTCTGTCATGAAGACGAAGAGCGCAAAACGGCAAAGGCCTTCTCGGCAGCACTTTACTTGGTCACTGTTTTGCCGGCGTCGCCGGGAGCGGGCGTTGCGGCAGCGGGCTTATCGGGTGCCTTGTTTTCGGCCGTCTTGACCGGCTTTGCCTTGTAAGGCTGGCCGTAGATGTCGACGATGTTGAGCATGGCCTGATCGGTCGCATCCTTCAGCGCGGCATTGGCCTCATAATATTTGCCCTGGTCGATGAGGTCGGCGGCTTTGTTGATGTCGGTCGTGCTTTGCTGCAGCGGCAGAACGGCCGTCACGAACTGCACATCGACATCGGCAACCGCCAGCTTTTCGAGTGCGCCTTTGCGATCGGCGCTCTTCAGCTTGTCATTGGCCTCATTCACCGCTGCCATTTTCTCGGGCGTCGGCACGAAACCCTCGCCGACGGTCAGCTGCGTGTCGACCGGCAGCCAGGCGATCTGCTGGGCCTGATCCTTGCTGGCATCGGCAGGTTTGGCGGCCGCGTCAGGCGCACCCGGCGTCGTCAGCTCGGATTTCGCCTTCATGAAAACGGCGTCGTCCTTGGCCGCCTTCTGCATTTCATCCTTGGCCTTATGAATCAGGCTCTTGGCCTGATCAGGCTGGGCATTGAAAATGGCAAGGCGAGTCTGCTGAATATCATGCAAGGCTTGCTGGCCATCCTGCGAGAGCTTGCCGACATCCTGATCGATCTTCTTATTGATCGTCGCCGTCTGCTTCTGCTGCGCCTCCACCTGCGAGGCCGTATCGGCGGCATAGGCAACCCCGCCAAGCACGCTGGTTGCAATCATCAGGACGGCAATATTACGACGGATCAACATGGTACTTCTCCATTCAAGATGGTTCACGTCAACAACCGGAGGCCATCGCGATCGCGGGTCTTCGACACTGCAACGCGCCTTCGATCTCAACAGGATGATAACCCCACCTGTCCTGCCACGTTGCGTTACAACTGCGTCATGAAGCAGAATTAATGGTTTAGGCGAAACTGCCGTGGCCGCATGGCGCTACCCTCTCCCCCGTCATTCCCTTGCTTGACCCTCCGGGATCCACAGCCATCGTCGCGCCCACCCGCGTCGATCCTTGAAGCGAGCCCGAGGATGACGGCAGCAAAAAGCTCACCAAAGACGCGCGTGGTTCATCCCCTCCAAAATTCTGTTCCAGTTCTAAACCCTACTGCCACAATTTGGCAGCAGGTGGGGCTAGGGCTTCTCCATCAGCAACAAGGAGTTACCCGATGACCAACAGCGTCCTTCTTTATGTCAGCGATGCGCCTGCAAGTACCCGGTTCTATAGCAAGCTTCTTGGACTGGAGCCGGTGGAGGCAGGCCAGACCTTCGCCATGTTCATCCTGCCATCGGGCCTTGGCCTTGGCCTGTGGGGCAGAGCTGGCGTCGAGCCTCAGGCTGCGGGTGCGCCTGGCAGCAGCGAGATCGGATTCAAGGTCGAACAGCCGGACGAGGTGGATGCCCTCCATGGCGAATGGGTGGAGAAGGGCGCGGAAATTTTGCTGGCGCCGACCGAGCTCGATTTCGGCCGAACCTTTGTTGCCCTCGATCCCGATGGTCATCGCCTGCGCGTTTACACCGTGAACGAGGGCTGAGCCATGGCGCGCTCCTTCATCGCCGTCGCCTCCGCATCGCATGTTCGCCTCGGTCGCGCCGAAGGCTTCATGCAGGTTTGCCACGGCAAGGCCGCGCCCCTGCGGCGCATATCGCCCGGCGACAGGGTCATCTACTACTCGCCGACCGAGACCTTCGGCGGCAATGACCGCCTGCAGGCCTTCACCGCGCTGGGAACGGCAAAGGACGCGCCGCCCTATCAAGTGGACATGTGTCAGGGCTTTACGCCCTGGCGCCGCAATGTTCTGTGGCGTCAGGCCAGAGAAACCCCCATTCGCCCGCTCCTGCCCCACCTCGCCTTTACACGCGACCAACCCAACTGGGGCTACAAACTCCGCTTCGGCCTGTTCGAGATTGATGGAGATGACGCCGATTGCATCGAAGCCGCAATGTGTGGTGTTTTGATAGTCTCTGCGCGCAGAAACGGCTTCTCGCCGTCACAGGACGAAGCGCAGCTGACGCTCGTTTAGCAAACCCGCCTCGGCAGAACGGCCGCCTGAACCGTGCCGCCTTCCAAATAGCGGGCGACAAAGCTGGAATGCAAACGGATTGAATGAATTTAGCGGTCTGCTAAAACTCTTTCTATGCAAGATGACAGCAACGGCGAGATCGCGTATCAGACCTTCTTTTACGAGGGGATGATCGTCGGCATTTTTGAAGACGTCGCGCCGACGGCTCCCGGCATCTACCGCTACATACCTGCTCGCAGTATAGGCCATTATACGATGGGTTTGGCGCTGAAGGCAGGAGGGCGACCCATTTGCTATTATGCCAGTCATGGCAAGCGCATTTCCTTTACCGTCGTTGAGCGAATGATGCACGGACTTCGGCTTGATATGTTCGAGGTGACTGTCGCGGATTGACGAATTTGGCAGTCGGAAACTGAGGTCGAGCCGTTAGTGAAGCAAAGCAAGCGGGACAGGAAAATCGCCGAAATCGATCTCTTCCTGAAGCAGGTCGCAAGGCCGGCGCGAAAAGGTCACGATCCCAACGATCGCCACTATGACCACAAGCTGGAGCGCAAATTGCGCAAGATGGACCCGCAGGATCTCGACGCCCTGTTGAACGATGAGGCTGAGAAGTGAGCGCGAAGCCGCCTCACCCCGGCAGCATGTGTGGGTTCCAGGCGATTTCCCACAGGTGGCCGTCGGGATCTTTGAAATAGCCGGCATAGCCGCCGTAGAACGTATCTTGCGCCGCCTTGACGATGGCAGCGCCGGCCCGT
Organism: Oryzifoliimicrobium ureilyticum; assembly: GCF_037199735.1. Classification (NCBI taxonomy): domain Bacteria; kingdom Pseudomonadati; phylum Pseudomonadota; class Alphaproteobacteria; order Hyphomicrobiales; family Rhizobiaceae; genus Oryzifoliimicrobium; species Oryzifoliimicrobium ureilyticum. Next base: position 75,924 of record NZ_JBBBVQ010000009.1, read on the forward strand.
TCGGCGGCAGCCATGATGGCGCCCACCTCTTGGCGATGCTCCACATTATGCGCCAGCGCGAAGGCCGTGGAGGAAATCGGTTGCTTTTCAAGGCCAGTGTCATGGGCAAGATTGTCCTGCGCCCACAACGCAAGCTTTAGCCCGCCTGCGAGATCGAAGAAAGCAACGGCTCCATGCTCGAACTCGCGACCAACGATGCCATCCGTCGGCAAACCAAGACCGTCGCGATAAAAGACAAGCGAGCGTTCAAGATCGGCAACGGCCAGCGTGATGAGAGAAATGCGCGGTTTCATGTCCATACCCCTTCTACCAGCGTCCGCGACATGCGGCGCGCCTCGATAGTCTTGGGCCGCTCCAAACGAAGCGGAAGGACCCGCCTTTGATGCGGGGGCCGGGCCAACCGTCCCATACCTAACCTGTTTCAGACGCGTCGATACTACGCCTCCCCATACGAGCGTCAAGGCTGATGAAGGCGCAGCGATCTCTCATCGCGCCTTCCGACTTGCGGTTGGCGGCTCCCCGCTTTCGGGACTGGCCCCAATCTGGCACGCGCCGAGCTAGCTCCTTGCCGCCTCGAAAAACGCTTCGGGGCTGTCTGTCTCGATCAGCTTGCGGCCGTCGATCACCCAAAAGCGGTTGGCGATGGCACGCACGAAGCTGCGATCGTGGGAGACGATGAGGCAGCTTGCCTGATGGGCCATGAGTTCGCCTTCCAGCGCCTCCTGCCCATCGATATCGAGATGGTTGGTAGGCTCGTCGAGCAAATAGAAGTTGGGCTCCTTCAGCCGCAGAACCAATAGGCCGAGCCGCGCCTTCTGCCCGCCGGAAAGGGCGGCGACGGGACGGGCCTGCATCTCGATCGTCATGCCCGCGCCGGCGAGCAGCGTGCGGGCCCGTTGATCGCCGATGTCGAAGCGCCGTGTCATGGTCTCCATCGGGCTTTGCCGGTCATCGAGATCGGCAAGCGCCTGATCGCCGTAACCCAGCACCAGCGAAGGCGTTGCCTTGATGCTCTCACTCGCCGCCGATGCATCGGTAATCGCCCGGCGCAGCATGGAGACCAGCCGCGTCTTGCCGGCTCCATTTCGGCCAAGCAGCACGATGCGGTCGCCCTGGCAGATGAATTGCCGGCCGGTGCGAAACAAAAGCGCTCCATCCGGCGTCGTGACCGCAGCGTCCTCCAGCGTCACCAGCACCTTGGCATGGGTGCCGCGATTGGCAAGGCGGATCGCTCCGGCCGAGCGCTCAAGATGCGCCGGCTTTGCCGCATCTTCCAGCTTTTCGGCCCGCTCTTTCAGTTGCTTGGTCTTGACCACCAGAAGGTCGCTGCCGGAATTGATGCCGATATTCTTCAGTTTGGCCGCCTGACGGCGCAGCTGTTCGGCCGTTTTCATGTCGCGCTCGTAGCGTTTCTGGTCGGCGGCGTCGGCTTCGTCCACCGCCTGGCGGGCAAGGCTATAGGGCAGCGAATAGACCTGGCTCGCTTCCGGCCGCAGGAAGAGCGTGCGGTTGCTGACGGCATCCAGAAAAGCCCGGTCGTGGCTTGCCATGATGACGGGCGTTTCGCGCGGCAGCGCGTTCAGCCAGTCTTCGAGGAGTGCGATCTTCTGGAGATCGAGATGGTTGGTAGGCTCGTCGAGCAACAGAAGGTCCGGCTCGCGGACCCAGGCGCGGGCAATCAGCGCCAATCGCTGCCAGCCGCCGCTGAGCGCGCCGAGCGCCCGCTCGCGCAGATCCTCCGGCACGCCAAGCCCTTCGAGAACGACATCGGCCCGCCAGCTTTCGCTCTCTGCCTCGCTGGCCGGCAAGGCAGCCACAACGGCGTCACGAAAGCTGAGGCCCATCAGCGCCGCCGGAACATTCTGTTCGACCATGCCGATGGTCAGGCCGCGCGCACGGGTGATCTCACCCTCTGTCGTTTCGGCAAGGCCTGCGATCGCCTTCAGCAGAGTAGATTTGCCGCGACCGTTGGCAGCGACGATGCCGAGCCGGTCGCCGGCATTGATGGTCAGATTGAGGTTTGAAAACAGCGGATAGGAAAAGCTCACGCCGAGATTGCGAAGATTGAGGATGCTCATAGGTCAGGTCTCTTGCCTTCTGCATGCCGGTCGATCGGGACCAGATCCATGCAGGAATTTAACAATGCCGCAGATTAAAACGCATCGCAGGCGCGCAGCCTTGACGGATGCAAGTTCGTGTGCAGCGTTTGAAAAAGCGCAGGCGCTCATGCGCGTTGCTGCGGCTTTGGGCAGGCAGACCAGGAAAGCTTATCGAGAAAACGGGTCTCTGGTCAGCCCTGCAAACGCATCTGCAGGGCGTTTACAGGGCCACGTGTCCGGTAAAACCGGATATAGAAATTATGCATGTGACCCTCCTTTCTCTCGAAGCATGCCGAGAGGAATACCATCGCATCTGCTTGATCGCAAGATCGTCCCCGAAGCGACCTGACCCGGCGCTTGATCTTATGGATCAGTTCGACGCTCTCAAACCTGCGAGCCAGGCGCGCGACAGCGTCAGATCTGCGCCTGCCCATGCATGGCCAGCCTCAAGATCGTGATGGGTCACCTTTGCCTGTGCCTTCCGCAACTGCTCGGCCAGAACTATTGCATGATGCGGCTTTCGCCTTTCATCATGCTGGCCGGAAAGGATCAGCACCGGCTTTGCCGCAAGGTCGGGAAATTCGAAATTATCGCTGATCGGCTGCGGGCGCAGCAGGATCGCACCGGCAAAGAGATGCGGCGAAACGGATAAAAGCGCTGTCGCAAAAATCGCCCCGCTCGAATAGCCGACGGCAAGGAAGTTCTTTGCACCCCAGCTGCCAATGCTTCCGTTCGTCATCAAGCTTTGCCGCGCAAGGCAGACAAGCGCGGCGGGCGGAATGCTGAAGTCGGCGCGGCGCTTGAAAAAGGTAAAGCCATCGCCATCAGCAATGGTACCCTGCGGGCAGTATCGAGGCCAAGCCGGCGCCAGCTCTTCGATAAAGGGCTCGATCAAGGACGGGCGCCCCGACGAACCGTGCAGGCCGAGAATGCAGATCATCATGCTCTTCCCATCACTGGCGCCTTTCTCTCGATGGCCATCGCGATCGTCAAAGCAGGCAAGCCTGTCATGATCAAGAGCATCATCGGCTCACAAGCGCGCATATCATCTCCGGGTGAAAAGGTCGGCCTGATTGCGCAATAGGCGTCTTTGCGTCAGGATCGTCGACGCCAGCAAAAACTGGAGCCGGAAACGAGGAGCCGGCATCAATGGGGGGATCTACGATGCTGATCGGTTCATGTCATTGCGGCAAGGCAGGCTGGACGCTCGAGGGCGATCCCGGTTCGATCACCGCGTGCAACTGCACGCTTTGCCGGCGCTATGGCGCGCTCTGGGCCTATGATTATGAGGGCGAGCGCATTGCCGTGACGGGAGAGCAGGCTTCCTATACCCGCATCGACAGCACCAACCCGTCTCTCCAGATCCTGTTTTGCCCGACCTGCGCCTGCGTCATCGCCTGGCGCGGCCTGCGCACGGACAAGGACGATCGCCGGCGCATGGCCGTCAACATCCGCCTTGCCCCGCCTGATGCCGTCGAGGATTTGCCGATCGATCATTTCGAGGGGCTCGATAGCTTCGAGGATCTGCCGTCCAAGGGTCGTTGCGTGCGCGATCTGTGGTTTTGACGGGCGTAGCGGCACAGCCAACTTGAGGCGCCCCCTGCTGTGCCAGCGCGGCAACAGAACTCGAATTTGCACGCGCCAAAATGGTGCCGACATGATGCAGCAACCAGCGCGTTTCATTTCGCACGATCGCGCTGAAATCGGCCATCCAGGAGAAGCACAAGAACAAATCCTTAAGACAAGGTCGATAAAGCTTAGCTGAGAAAATTCAATGACATGGTGAACCATGACCAAGCCGGCCGCCCACGCTCAGCATAAGGGCAAAACGTTCAGCAATCGTCTTACCGTTCTTTTCATAGCAGGCATCGTATGCACGGCCGGGCTATTCGCCTACGGCCTTCACACTATGACGGAGCGCAACGAAGCGCAAACGCTGCAGAAGATCGTCACGAAAGAACGTGGCGACACGCATCAATATGCCGACGAGGCCGAGATGACGTTCAAGCAGATTTACCAGAATCTGCGAACGCTGGCCTTTCTGCCGGATATTCGCGAGCTGCAGCGCCATGCCGAAAATGTCAGTCCCGGCGCGAAGGAGACCATTCAGCAGGTCTATAACAACATCGCCAGCAATGTGAGCGTTTCGGAAATCTATTTCGTTCCAGCCAGCTTTTCGCCCGGCACCCCGGACGCCGTCACCGGCAAGCCGGAAGAGCCTGCCATGATGTATGACCAGCTGATCACCTGGGATACGAAAAAGGAAAGCGGCGAGACGGAAGAGCAAGGCGCACCCGAGATCGAGGACGAGGAATATGCGCTGATCGCCAAGCAGATTGCGCATTTCCGCCAGGAAAACCCAGATCTGTCGACCGTCAAAGGGCTCGACATTCCCATGACGTCTGGACCGGTGGTCACGACCTGCGACAACACGGACTTCAACCACACGCATAACGAATATGATCGCAAGGGCCTCGTCTTCTCGGTCCCCTATTTCGATCGTACCGGAAAATTTGCCGGCGTGGTCTCGGCCATCATCCGGCTTCGCGTGCTGGAACAGTTCCTGCCTGAAAAGGATGCAGCTTTCGTCAATGTGGGCGAAGGCTACGGCATCAACGCCGCAACGGCAGGCCAGGCGGAAGCATCCAAAACCTATGTCATCAAAGGCGAGCAGGACCCGAACCTCATCTATTCGGAAGCCGTCAAGCTGAAGACGCCTGACCGTCAGGCCGGCTGGACCCTGTGGCGCGCGGTTCCCAATGCAACATTCGAAAATAGCAGCGAGCTGATCGCAATCCGCCATTTTGCCTATGCTGGCTATGCGGTGATTGGGGGACTGTGCCTTCTGGCCATCATCGGCCTGCTGATTGCAGAGCGCCGCTTCGTGCGTCCGGCCAAGAAGGTCGTGCATGCTCTCGTCGATATTGCCGGCGGCAACATCGAGCAGGAGGTGCCCTATACGGAGCGCCGCGACCTCCTCGGCGATATCAGCCGGGCCGTCACCCGTTTCAAGACCAACGCCTTGGAACTGCAGCAAGCCGAAGCCGAGCGCCGGCAAAGAGCGCAGAACGAACTGGAAGAGCAATCCCGTCGCCAGGCGGAAGCGGCCGAACGGGCGCGCACGGTCCTGACCGTCGTTGAAAACCTCGGCGCCGGTCTGAGGCGTCTTGCCGATTGCGATATTCGCATGACGATCGATGAGAAATTCAGCGAAGAGTTTGAAAAGATCCGCGCCGACTTCAACCGCTCCATCAAGGCCTTCCAGGAAACCTTGGAGCAGGTTCTGTCAAGCACCGCAGCCGTCGAGGGCGACAGCCGGCAGATGCTGGAAGCCTCCCAGGAGCTCGCAAGCCAGGTGGAGCAGCAGGCGTCCGCAATCGAACAAGCCTCGGCAGCGCTTGAGGAAATCAACGCCACGCTCGCTGAAAGCCGCAATTACGCGGCAACGACCAGGTCGCTGGTGCGCGAAGCCAGCGAGCGGGCGGCGGCCTCCGGCACCGTCGTCGAGCAGACGATCAATGCCATGCACCGCATCGAGGCGTCCTCAGGCGAAATCAGCACCATCACCAGCCTGATCGACCAGATTGCCTTTCAGACCAATCTGTTGGCGCTCAATGCCGGCGTCGAGGCGGCCCGTGCCGGGGAAGCCGGCAAGGGATTTGCCGTCGTTGCCCATGAGGTGCGGGAGCTTGCGCAGCGCTCGTCTTCGGCCGCTCATCAGATCAAGGCGCTTGTCGACAAGTCCGCACTGGAAGTTGCCAACGGCGTGAAGCTCGTCGGCGAAACGGGAACGGCACTCGGCAGCATCAGCGAATATGTCGCTCGCGTCGATGCCAATATGGACATCATTTCGAACGGGATTGCCGAACAGGCTACCGGTCTTGCCGAGGTCACGTCCGGCCTGCATCAGATCGACAGCGCAACGCAGCGCAATGCTGCGTCCGGTCGCATGGCGGCCGATCTCAGCCAGCGCGTTTCCCATCAGGCGCACCATCTCATGCAACTGGTGCAGCACTTCCAGCTTGCCAGCAACAGCCAACCAAGCGCACAAGCCCGTCGCCGGGTGGCGTGACAAACGCCTTGCCAAACCGCCCGCGTCCTGCGGGCGGTTTGTCTTCCGTCAGCCCGCCTGCCAGCTTTCCACCTGATGCCCGCCGAAGATCATGTTTTTCGGCAGTTGAAAGATGAAATAGGGATTGATAGGCGGCAGCGCCGTTGCCTGTTCCAGGCGCTCGAGATGCACGTTCGACAGCTGAACATTGAGCGAGGCAATGTTTTGCGACAGCTGGTCGGGCCGGCTCGCACCGATAAGCACAGAGGAAACGCCCGGCCGCGCAGAGACCCAGGCAAGTGCCACCTCCGCCGGGCTGCGGCCGATCTCTTTCGCCACAGCAACCACGGCATCCACCACGGTGAAGTTGCGCTCGGTAAACAGCATGCCCCCAAACGGGTTGTCGCCGTTGAGCCGTCCCTCGCTGTCGCCCTCCCCTGCCGGCGCACTCCGGTCCGGCACCGCAGGCGCGCGGGCAGCGTCGGCAAGCTTCTCACGGCCGTATTTGCCGGTCAGAAGTCCCGCGGCAAGCGGGCTCCAGGGTACGAGACCGAGCCCAAGCGCCTGACCGGCGGGCAGAATATCAAGCTCCACGCCGCGATCGATCAGCGAGTAGGCATATTGCAAACCGACGGGGCGCGGCAGGCCATGGGCTTCGGCAAGGGTGGCAACGCGCGTCACATACCAGGATGGCGTGTTGGAAAAGCCGTAATAGAGGATCTTGCCGGCGCGCACCGCATCGCTGATCACCTGCAGCACTTCTTCGGGCGGCGTGGTGCGGTCCCAGACATGCATCCAGTACATGTCGATATAATCGCTCCTCAGCCGCTTCAGCGAGCCTTCAATGCCGAGCCGTATGTTCTTCGCACTATTGCCGCCCGACAGCGGCATTCCCTGCTCTCGCGAACACCCCGACTTCGTCGCGATCACAAGCCGGTCGCGGCGGCCGCTATCGCTGACGAAAGCGCCCAGCATCCGCTCGCTCTCGCCGCCTGAATAGATATCGGCCGTATCGATGAAGTTGCCGCCGGCATCGACATAGGCATCGAAAATCGCCCGGGCGCTTGTCTCTTCCGCACCCCAGCGGCCCGCGCCAAAGGTCATAGTGCCAAGCGTCAAGGGGCTGACAATCAATCCGGAATTGCCAAGCGTGCGATAGCTGGTGAGGTCCATAGCCGTCTCCTGTGTTTGCTGCAGCGGAATGTAGCGGCGGCAAACCATGGAGATTAGGGGTTGCGAGGCGCAAGCGCTTGTGAGCAGAATGCAGCAATGGAACGTGGTGAACTCAATGATCTCCTCGCATTTGCAAGCGTGGCGCGAGAGCGCAGCTTCACGCGTGCCGCCGCCATCCTCGGCATGTCGCCATCGGCGCTCAGCCACGCCATGCGCGGACTGGAAGAACGGCTCGGCGTCCGGCTTCTGGCCCGTACCACCCGCAGCGTTGCCCCGACCGAAGCCGGCGAGCGGCTGCTCGCATCGCTGCGTCCGGCTCTTGCCGGCATCAAAGAAGGTCTCGAAGCGCTTGCCGAATGGCGAGACAACCTTTCCGGAACGGTGCGGATCACCACCACTGCCTATGCTGCCAAGATCGTGCTTTCGCCAAAACTTCCGGGCTTTCTCCTCACTCATCCAGATGTGCGGGTGGAGGTGGATACCAATGACGCCCTTACCGACATTGTCGCATCCGGCTTCGATGCCGGCATCAGACTGGGCGAAAGCGTGGAAAAGGACATGGTAGCGATCAAGCTCGGGCCGGATCTCAGAAGCGCCATTGTGGCAACGCCGGCTTATTTCGAGCGCTACCCGAAGCCGCAAACCCCCTTCGATCTGCAGCACCATGCCTGCCTTGGTTATCGTCTCGCGACCTCAGGCGGCCTTCTTCCCTGGGAGTTCGAGAAGGACGGCAAGGAGATCGCGATGCGCACCAGCGGCCCTCTGATTTCCAATGACGGCGAACTGATCGCCGCCGCCATTCGGGCGGGCGCAGGGCTCGGCTATATGATGGAGCATGACGTGGCCGAAGACATCGCCTCCGGCGCGCTCATCGAGGTTCTGGAAGATTGGTGCCCACGCTTTCCGGGCTTTTATCTCTACCATCCAAGCCGACGCCAATCGCCCCCAGCCCTGCGCGCCCTGATCGAGCATCTGCGGGCGTAAGTCCGAGATGCCATTACAGCATCTTCGGCAGCAGCCTTTCGCACAGGTGGAGATACCAATTGATCACGAATGTCGACTGCATCCGGAAATCAGCTTCGCAAATCTTTGATTGAGGTTCTATAGGCTTGCTAAACGCCAAGCACGCACATTCGATGAGGAGGCGAGTAATGGAAGTGATCTGAGTTTTCCGAATGCGCCGACCTCGCTTTACGACGGACCCGTCCTAAAAGACGAAGGCGGTAGAGAATTTTCTCTCCGCTTTTCATTTGAAAATGAGGACGGCGAAATTGAAAAAATGGCTTTTCGCTTTCCGAACGTCTGGGCCTATAAATGCAACTTTCTCTTCGCACTGGACCGCAAGTTGATGAAATTGTCCTATGGAAGGCTTGTTTCCCTCGACGCAACCAGTTGGCTGGCTGAAATTGACTATCAAGATGGGCAATACGGTGCCTCTGCCGCCGAGCTAAAGGTTTTTGCGATAACATTTGATGATGGCCCATCATATCAATTCCTTTGCAAAAGCACGTTTGCAACAAATTGAGAGTGCCAGGGGTCTTATAAAATCTAAAGGCCGGCACTCTCGGATAGCCTTTCATGTTGATCTGAACAGAAAAGGGCCAGCCATTCGAGCGGGCATCAAACTGCCTGCCGCGGCATTTTTCTTCCCCTTCAACGTTGACCTTCCGCACCGCCGTTACAGATGGAGGTTGTCTTTTCCGTTGGGGGTATTTCCATGAACCGTTTTGCCAAATGCATTTTCGTGACGGCCGCAATCCTGTCGCTTCAGGCACCGTTGGAAGTTCTTGGCGCGCTGCCCGCTTCGGCGCAAACCGAGGCGCCCGCAACGCAGACCTCGGAACCCTCACAGGCCGCGATGAGCAAGATCAATGCCTATGTCGAGTTTCTGAACCGCTCATTGCGGGCATCGGAATCGCTGCAGCGCTACGACAGCTGGGTGGACATGAAGAAGGGCCCGACCGGCAAGGAACGGATCATCTATGGGCTTTATTCCCTGTACGATGTGCGCAAGGAGGCAGACGCCGTGACCGCCGCCGCTGCCGCCGAGCCCAAAATGCCCGAACTCGATAGCGCGATGCTGGCCTATCTGGAGACCTATCAGAAGCTTGCCCCTGTCATCGACCGCGCTGACAAATATTATGAGCGGGAGGATTACAAGAGCGACAAGATGGAGGCCGGCAAGGCATTTCATAAGGATATTGCCGCGCTTGCACCCGATTACTGGGAGCGCCGCAAGGCCGCCGATGCTGCCCTGCGCAAGGAGAAGGTCAAGCTGGACCTTGAAACGCTGGCCGCGCTGGAAAAAGAACAGGGCAGGAAGGCTCGCTGGCAGGTCCGCAACGTCATGTTCCGCGCCGAAGCGATCATGGATCTGATGCCATCAAACGAAAAGCCAGTCGTGGATATGCCCGCCTACAAACAGGCACTCGACGATTATGCAAGCGCTGTGCGCGAATTCGACGATTATGCTCTGGCGCACCCGGATTCCTTCCACGTTTTCGAGGATCAGCCGGGCTCGCTTCTGTCGAAGCTGCGCAATTTCGGTGAAAAGCTGCAGAAAACCAAAGGCGACGCCCGCAAGGGTCGCGCCGGCGAGGATCTGGAATGGCTGGTCAACGACTACAACATGATGGTGTCGACCTCGCAGACCGCCACTACCTTCTCCAAGGAATGACCGAGCGGGCGGAGCCTGATCGGTCAGGGAATTGCATCGTGCTCCGCCCGTCCGTTCTTCCTATTCTCATTGGATCATGGCCGACACGTCGGCCGCGGATGCTTCCAGCCGCCGCTTGGCCTTCTTCGTGACCTTCGGCACGCTGACATCGTCATCGTCTTCCTCGGTGACATCCTCCGCAACGCCAAGATCCTGCAGGCGATATTTGATCGCCAGGGCATAGATTGTCTTCAAGCTTTCAGGATCCCTCAGATCAGGATCGGTGAGCGCCAGAAGCGAGGCTTTAACGACCCGTTTGCTCGATGTTTTCGGGCACTCGTCAATCACATAGTCATAGAGCGCATCATCGCTGAGACCCTTTGCCGCACCTTCGACAAGCGCGTGATAAACCCGCTCCAGTTTCTTACCCATTGCGTCAAGCCTTTCCATGCCATCGAAAACGGGCCAGACATTGTCACGTTTGCCCGGCCAAAGCCCTCAACGCATATGATTGCGACTTTGTTGCTTTGCGTGAGAACGATGATTTGCGTCCAAATGGGCTTCGATATTTTGCACGCCAGCCTTTTACTGTCAGAGACTTAGCCCGCCCTCCGTGCATCCGATCTCCTGAGAGGCACGCTGATGTTGCAAAGCCGATATGGCAGGAAAAGTCGCGTTGCCTGTACATCTTGAAAGATCCATTTCTACACGATCTCGACAGAAAAAATTAAAGATCTGCCCGCTAGATAACGCCTCACCAAAGCACGGATGCGCCGACGAAGTCGCATACAAGGATCGGATGACATGACGTTTTTCCGCATGCAGAAGCAGGCAGATCGGGCAGCCGGCGCGCACCCGACCGGGCCAGCCCGCGCAACGACCACCATCGGCCGCTTCAGCGAGTTTCTGATCGCGCAGGACAATGAGGTCGAGGAAGAAGTTCTGCGTCTTTCGCTGCGCACGCTCTATGACGACGACCTGATGTCCATTACCATTTTGGGCTGGACCCAGCTCGGCTGGATCTGGACTTTGATGGCCAGCGGCTGGATGTGGATCGTAGCCTGCATGGTTGCCGATCTTGTGCTCTTTGGCGTGCGCTGGCGGCTGCGTCATAAATTTGCCGGTGACGGACCGGTTTCGGGCCAAAATTTCGAGGTCTACACGGTCTGGATCAATATGGCGCTCATGTTTCTGGTGGGGCTGGATTGCGCTGCGCTGCTGCTGTCGCCCTCGCAGGCCGCGAATATCTACGGCCTTGTCGTCGCCTGCGGTTTCAACGGTTACATATGCGCGCTTCATGCCGCCTTTCGCCGGTTCGGCACCGTCAATATTTTCATAGTCGATGCTTTCGCAACCTTCGGACTCATTTTTAACGATGTTGACGCCATGCGGTGTTTCGCCTGGCTCGGCGGCGCGGGTGCCTTCGGTTTTTACCTGCTTTTACGCAAAAGCCACGCGAACCTCATCGGCGCCATCAGGGCCCAACATGCGAACCGCCAGCTTTCCCTGCACGACCCGCTGACGAAACTGCCGAACCGGCTTCTCCTGCGCGAAAGCCTTGCAAAACTCACGGACAGCATCGGGGCGCCGCAGGGCCCGTCCTGCGTTTCCATCCTTTGGATCGATCTCGACGGCTTCAAGCAGATCAACGACCGCCATGGCCATGCGGCGGGCGATGAGGTGTTGCTGCGCGTTGCCGATCTTCTGCGCCAGACGATCGGACCGAATGACATTGCCGCGCGCATTGGCGGCGACGAATTCGTCGTCGTGCTGCCAGATGCCAGCACGCAACGCGCCGGCGCGGTGGCGCATATGCTCATCAAGGCTGTCAGCGCGCCCTTCCTCATCCGCCAGTTGATCCCTGTGGTGATGGGCGCCAGCATCGGCGTTGCACGGGCAACAGATAAGAACCACGACATTGAGCAGCTGTTTCATGCCGCTGATGCCGCGCTCTATGAAGTCAAGCGAACTGGCAAAGGCCGCGTCTCATTTGCCGATGCACTGCTCACCCCCGCTGAGGACGCGGCTCTCCGCTCGGCCGGCTGACCGCTCTGTTCCGTTGGAAAGCAACAGCTTATCTTCATCGGTCACGTTGCCATCGCGGGAAAAGGCCCTATGCTGCCGGCTGCGAAAAACGGACAGGGGCACCGGTTGAGCATCACAGTCACCGAAGCGATCGGCATCACCGCCATCGAAAAAAGCTTTGGCGGAGCGCGCGGCGTCAGGGCGCTGGATAGCCTCACGCTATCGATCCCCACCTCAGGGGTCTATGGGCTCCTTGGGCGCAACGGCGCGGGCAAAAGCACGCTCTTGCGCGTTATCGCCGGGCTCTTGCGCGCCGATCGCGGCAGCGTGCAGATCTTTGGCCAACCCGCCGATGCACGGATGCGGGCAAAGCTCGGCATGCTGATCGAATCGCCGAGTTTTTATCCCTTCCTGACAGCGCGTGAGCATCTTGCCATGCTGGCGCGGCTTACCGAGACCCGAAGCGATATCGAACCGGTTCTGGCGCGGATCGGCCTGACCAAGGCGGCCGATAAGAAAGTGTCAGGCTTTTCGCTCGGCATGAAACAAAGACTGGGCATCGGCGCGGCCCTGATCGGCCGGCCGCAGGCGCTGATCCTGGACGAGCCCACCAACGGGCTCGACCCCGACGGCATTCTGGAGATGCGTTCGCTGATCCGCGAGCTTGCCCATCGCGATGGCATTACCGTTCTCCTGTCTTCGCATCTCCTCGATGAAGTGGAGCGGATTTGCGACCGCGTGGCGATCCTGCAGGCTGGCCGGCTCGTCGCGGAAGGCAAGGTCATCGATCTTCTCGACCGCGAAGGGCGTTTCTTCCTGAAGGTCGATGAGCCGCAGGCGCTTGCCGCGCGGCTCGGGTCGACAGCCGAGCCGGCTGACGATGGCCTATACATCCGCACCGAAGCCGACGAAGTGCCGGAGCTCATTGCATCGCTTGCCGCATCGGGCGTGCGCATTCACGAAGCAAAATGGATCAGGCCGGACCTAGAAGCCTTCTTTCTGTCGCAAACGCGGGGGGCCGATGCATGATGGCCCTTCTTCGCGGCGAGCTTTTGAAACTATCCCGTCAGCCCGCCATCCTCTTCTGGGGCTTTCTCGCAGCACCGCTTTTTTCCCTGCTGTTCAAGGCGGCAACGGAGGGTTTCGTGCTTTTGCGCAGCGGCTTTACCGTGCATGGCGGCGCCGACGTGCTCTTATCAGGCGCCAAAAGCCTCGGCATTTCCGGCAATTCGCTGGCGCAGCTTCTCTATGCGATGGGCGTCGCTTCGGTTTTCTTCAACGAATATCGCTTTTCGACCTGGCGGCTTCTCGTTCCACGAACAAGCCGAACCCATCTCCTCGCCGCAAAATTCTTCGCCTGCCTGATCTGCCTTGCAGCAAGCCTTCTCCTAACGCTTTTCGGCGATCTCGCGCTCAGGCTGGCGCTCTCCTTCCTCGGTCCGCCCATTCTACCGCCTGCCGATGGGCCAGCCTCTGGTGTTGTCTTGATCGCCGCGGCGTTCGCAACGGCATTTCTGGAACTGGGGGTTCTTGCCGCGCTGGTCTCTGCCATCACCATCGCAACGCGGTCGCTGATCGCAGCCGTCATCCCGGCTTTTCTCCTGCCGATCGCAGCCACGCTGCTGCAGATCTATCTCGGACAAGATGACGGCATGCTGCCCCTGACCTCGATCGCCGCGGACGCCATCCGCAACTGGCTCTTTTCCGCAGCACCGAGCCTCCCAGCCATCGAAGGTCTTGGCATCCTGATCTTATGGCTCATCGCGGCCGCCTCACTTGCCTGCCTCATCTTCCATCGCCAGGAGCTTGCGAGCGAGTAAGGCTAGAAGGCATTTTCGGCTTAAATAAAAAAAGGCCGGCGCGTCACCGCAACCGGCCATGTGTAATTGCATCAGAATAGCATTTAAATGCCTTCGAGCACCTGTACCCAGCCGTGCGGATCAGGCTGGCGGCCACGCTGGATGCCGACGAGCTGTTCGCGCAGCTTGCGGGTCACCGGGCCGGTCTGCCCGTCGCCGATCTGCAATGCGCCGTCCTTGAACTTGAAGGAGCCGATACCGGCAACGACAGCGGCAGTGCCGCAGGCGAAGGCTTCCTTGAGCTGGCCGCTTTGCGCGTCACGCTTCCACTCCTCGAAAGAATAGGGCGTTTCGCTGACCTTGATGCCATCCTGACGTGCCAGCGCGATAAGCGATTTGCGCGTGATGCCGGGCAGGATGGTTCCAAGCGGCGAAGTGGTGATCGAGCCGTCTTCGAACACGAAGAAGACATTCATGCCACCAAGTTCTTCGATCCATTTGCGCTCGGCCGCATCGAGAAAGACGACCTGATCGCATTGATGCTCGGCCGCTTCGGCCTGCGCGGCAAGGCTGCCGGCATAATTGCCGCCGCACTTGGCAGCGCCGGTGCCGCCAATGGCAGCACGCGTATAATGCTCCGACACATAGATGCTGACGGCCTTTTCGCCGCCTTTGAAATAGGGGCCGACCGGCGAGGCGATGACACAGAAAATATATTCCCGCGAGGGGCGCACGCCGAGAAAGGCCTCGTTGGCGAACATAAAGGGACGCAGGTAAAGGCTGCCCTCACCCTGCGGAATCCAGCGCGCATCGACCTTTACCAATTGCTCGATGGCGGCGAGAAAGAGCTCTTCGGGAATTTCCGGCATCGCCATGCGACGCGCGGATTCGTTGAAGCGCTTTGCATTTTCATCCGGACGGAAGAGAACGGCGCGGCCACTGGCATCGCGATAAGCCTTCATTCCTTCGAAGATTTCCTGCCCGTAATGGAGAACCGCGCTGGCCGGATCGATCAGGAAGGGAGCGCGCGCCTTGATCATTGCCGAATGCCAGCCGCGATCGGCGCTCCATTGCACCACGGCCATATGATCGGAAAACAGGGTTCCAAATCCCAGCGCCTCGAACGCCTTCAGGCGGTCTTCCTCGGGAAAAGGCGATGGATTGGGAACGATGGTGAAGTCAAGCGTGCTTGTTTCCGCTGTCATGCTGGCGACCTTTGTTAATTTCTGCCTGCGCCGGATCACGCAAAGCGCGGATGCCAGGCGCATCGTGCGTCCCGAAAGCCGATGGCGATTTTCGGTTTGCTCCGCATGGCGGTATGCGACAACGGCGCTTTCCCCGCAAGACGAAAAGCGGCAAAAACGGTCGCCTTCATGACGAAATCGGCCTGATCCTTCCCCTCCAGCGTCAGGCGAGCTAGCTTTGCAAGCAAAACCGAGGAGAAAGAGGCATCACATGAAGCCGGTCATCCATCCGCACGACCTTTCGCTGGATCATTGGACGCAAGGAGAGCTTTATGAAAGCCGGGACCAGTCCTTTGGGAAGATGCTGGGGCTCGAAAAGCTCGGGATCAGCTATTGCCAAGTTCCACCGGGCAAGAGCGGCTGCCCGTTCCACAACCATCACCATGTCGACGAGGCTTTCGTCATTCTCTCTGGTATCGGACGCTACCGTTTCGGCAGCGAGCATTACGATGTCGGCCCCGGCAATGTCCTCGGCGCGCCGGCTGGCGGACCCGACACCGCCCATCAGCTGATCAACACAGGCCAGACGCCTCTCATCTACTTCGCCATCTCGGCCAATGCCGCAGCCGATCTCGTCGAATATCCCGATTCCGGCAAGTTCCAGGCGATCTCCAAGCGCAGCGACGGTGAGAGATTCCGCTTTGTCGGGCGCAGCGATAGCGCGCGAGATTACTGGGAAGATGAACCCGGCGCTTGAAGTTTATGGTCTTTTTCTTTGGGAACAATGAGCGAGAGCTAAAGTTTCGAAAAGGTAAACAATCTCGGAGACATCAGATGCATATGAAACTTCTCGCAGCTTCGCTGCTCGCCGCCGGCGTGGCCTCGGCTGCTTTTGCCCAGAGCGCCACGACCGCAACTGGTACGGGCATGGACAGAGGTTCGGCCGAAAGCAACGTGAACAACGGCACGACATCCGGCACGTCGGGCACCAGCGGCACAAGCACCAAGCCAATGACAATGGATTCCACCACGACCGGCTCGACCGTAGGCCCGTGCGGCGGCGGCAATCAGGCTGCCGACAGCTCCGGCAAGAGCGGCTCCCTGCAGACACAGGGCGGCATGAGCGATGCCAGCGCCCAGGACAAGAACTGCGCTTCGCACAACAACTAAGACCTGTTGTTCGCACGCGACAAGCCCTGCTTCGGCGGGGCTTTCTTTTTTGCCGCTGAGTCCAAGACGATCGGCTTAGCGGGAGCGGCGAGGACCAATGCGAACAGCCGCCAAACAGCTCACATGACGTTTGATTTTCAAACAACGTCGTCCAACGGGAAAGCCAAACAAAAAGAGGCGCCCGGAAGCGCCTCTCTCATCCGTGAAATGATCGTGTCGATCACGCAGCCACTTTGTCTTGGTTGCGACGACGCTTCAGGTAAAGCGCCATGCCGCCCATCGCGAGCGCACCAAGACCTGCACCGGCTTCCGGACCGGGAACTGCCGTCGGTACAGACGCACCGTTCGTGGCAACTGCGATTTTGCCAAACGCAAAGCCATTGCTGTCCGAAGTGCTGATCGTTAGCGAGCTGATAGCATTGCCAAACCATGCAAAATAGCCAGCTGATCCTTGCTGGCCGGTCGTTAACACGTTCTGCGTGAGCGTTTCACCACCGGCTTTAAAAGTGATTGCATTTGTGCCGTAGCTGTTGCCGGTCGCCAGAAAGCTGAAGCCAGTCACCATCTTGTCGAAGGTTAACGTAATCGAGTTTGCAAAGTTCGAGAACAAAACTTGGCCGGTATATTTTTGGACCCAAGCTCCGGTTGCCCAGCCACCGTTACCTATTTTGCGAATTGATAGATCAGAGTTGGACGACGCGTTCAAATCACCAAGATCCACGGCCTTAGTATCGGTTAAAATAGTGCCGTAATTCGAAGTGACAGTGAAGTTTGAGACAGCATCTTCAAATTCGTCGCGGTCAGTCGTCATCGCGGCACTTGCAGAGGACGCGTAAGCAAATGTGGCGCCGAGCAAGAGAGCGATGGATAATTTCTTCAACATGGTGATCCCCCGAGTAAATTCTAAGTCAAGGCAGCGAAGCCATACATTTAATACTCCGTCAACTATAAATATTACTGAAAGTTAAAACGATGCATTATTTCTCAGGTAATGCATTCTGTGAGTTTATTATTGAAAAATACACGCGTTTAAGGTGCGCACGATCCTATACCCATCACATCCCAAACAGCAGCTTTGCGGCAATCACCCACATCACAAGTGCGATGACAGCCTCCAGGACGCGCCAGGCAGACGGGCGGGCGAAGATGGGGCGCAGGAGGCGGGCACCGTAGCCGAGCGCAAAGAAAAATAGGAACGAGCCGGTGGCCGCGCCTGCGGCAAAGGCGGCTTGGCCGCCGGGAAAGCGGGTTGAGATCGTTCCGAGCAGCACGACGGTGTCGAGATAGACATGCGGGTTGAGCCATGTCAGCGCAAGGCAGGTGGCCATAGTCTTGCCGAAGCTGACGGATTTGCCTCCGCCAATCTCAAGCGCACCGGAGGCCGACAGCGCCGCCAGCATACTTTTTGCCCCATACCAGATGAGGAAAGCTGCGCCGCCATAGCGCATCACGGGATCGAGCCAAGGCAGGAGCTTGGCAATTGCTGCAAAGCTTGTCACGCCGACGGTGATCAGCACACCATCCGATAGCGCGCAGGCCAGACAGACGGCAAAGACATGGTCGTTGCGCAGGCCTTGTCGCAACACGAAGGCATTTTGTGCGCCAATCGCCACGATCAGGCTGAGGCCCATCGTCATGCCCGTAAAATAGACTGAGCCATCGAAAGAGGAGATTGGATTCATTGTCGTTTGCGCCACGTCTTTGTGCCCTCTTCGCACACGCGAAGAGGAAGAGCTTTTGAACTGATGCCTGTCGCAGAGGCTGCTAGAAGAATGAGCAGATTTAGGCTAGTTAAATATACTTATCCAAATGAAGCGGAGCTTCATCATGCTTGACTACGCCGCCCTTCGCTTTGTTCATGCCGTGGCCGAGACAGGCAGCTTCGAAAAGGCGGCCGCACGGCTTCACGTCAGCGCCTCGGCCGTCTCGCAGCGCGTGCGGCAACTGGAGGAGCGCCTTGGCGTGGTGCTGATCCTGCGCGGTTCGCCCTGCACTGCGACGGAACAAGGCGAGCGTCTGTGTCGGCATCTGGAAAATGTCGGCATGTTGGAGGGCGAGCTGATGGCCGAACTTCCGGCCTTGGCCGATGACGATGCGCCCGATCAGCGGATCACGCTGCAGATCGCCACCAATGCCGACAGCCTCGGCACCTGGTTTCTGGACGCCATGGCAGATTTTACGAGGACGACGCCCTACCTCGTCAATCTGTCGGTGGATGACCAGGATCATACAGCCGAATGGCTGCGCGGCGGACGGGTGATGGCCGCCGTCACCAGTCTCGAAAAGCCGATCGCCGGGTGCCGGCGTTTTGCCCTCGGCGCGCTGCGCTACCGCGCCACCGCAAGCCCAGGCTTTATGACGCGGCATTTCCCGGATGGCGTGACGGCAGAGGCTCTTGCCAAGGCGCCGCGCCTCACCTTCAATCAGAAAGACAGGTTGCAGGAGGACTGGATCCGCACCAACCTGAAGGCGGACATCAATCCGCCCGCGCATTGGATACCCTCCACGCAAGGTTTCGTGGCAGCCAGCCTTGCCGGCATGGGATGGGGCATGAACCCTGCGCAACTGGTCGACAGCCATATCAAGGCCGGGCGGCTCGTCGAACTCATTGCCGACACGCCGCTTGATATCGCCCTTTACTGGCAGATCAACCGGCTTGCCGCCGACCGTCTAACCGCGCTGACAAAGGCGGTGCTCACTGTGGCCAAGCGCCAACTAGTATAGAGCCTTTCAATTGGACTTCATGCTTGCGATCTGTCAAAAGCCCTGCAGGACGCGACCGCCGTTAACTTTAGAACGGGGTCGGGCGACCGATTGACGTCACGTTGCTGCCGCGAGATCACGCTGGCCGTCCCTAAAAGTTTATCAGCCGATCAAACTTACCTCAGCGCCTTGTGCCTGCAATGCATCCAGAATGCTGGCTGGACCCGTAATAATTCCAATCGGCACGGTTAAGAATGCGCTCGTTCCAGCCGGCAACATGCCTATCCGCTCGACGAGTAAGGCCTTCAGGCGCTCGGCATCGACGAGATCGGAAAGTGAAAAATGCGTGTGAGCCTTGATCTCTCGGCTGACCTTGTCGAGTTCGCCGGTCTGCCGGCTGCGATAGAGATTTTGAAGATAGGCGCCGATCGGGCCGACCCGCCTTCTCAGATCGAGAAGATAAAGAATGGCCTGCGGGCCGACAGACTTGACCGTGTCCAAGCTCAGGACATGTGCGAAACCAAGAACATCCTTCTCCGAGAGCAGCGTTGTCACCGGGCGACGCAACGAAACGCCGTAATTGACAAGCTCAAGCCCGACGGTTGGTGTCGCAGCTGTGACTGGTTGCGCCCCCTCACCCTCCAGGAAAAGACTGACCTCAAAGCCCGACAGCTTGTCGATCAGGCTTTGGCCTGCCGATGGAGGCAGAAGGCTGCGCAGCTGCGTTCGCGCCGGTTCGGGCAGCGCCGGCAGGATTGGCGAAAGCGCACGCCTGTCGAAATCGGCATTGGCGAGTTTGATATCGGGACTCATGTCGACGAGCAGGCTTTGCGTTCTGTCGATCAGCCCTTTGCCATCGCGCACCATATCGGGCACATCAGCCGCCCGAACGCGAGCGTAACCGAAGATTGTCAGCTGATAGCGGGCCGATTGGGCACGCCAGAAAACCCCGTGGTCGGTCTCCGCCGCCTCAGAAAAAAGTGGGTAGGCGCCGGCAAGTGCCGAAAGTGCCAGGAAGTTGCGTCGGTTCAGCCTCATCAGCCACAGCTCCTCAAACATCCTATCGACAGGAATTAGCGGAGACCGATGTCATGGCAAGTTTGGCGTGCACGCCGATATGAGAACCTCTGTCCGACTTTAGTCGCTGCGCAGGCTGACGCCGGTGGCGCCATTCCTCATATCGCCGAAGCGAATGCCTTTCGCCTTCAGCGCTGCCTTTACCTTTTCCACGCTCTCAGGCTTGATGGTCCCAATATCGTCCTCGATGCGGCGGATGGTGGAGAAGGAAACGCCTGACAGCGCCGCCAGCTCGCGCGCCGTGACACCAAGCAATGTGCGTGCCGCGCGTACATGCGAGCCTTTCAGAACAATCGCCTCGTCATTCGGCATGCCCACGTCCTCAGGCATCCATGACATGCCATGCCATTCGATCAACTCGCCATCGGGACCAAAAACCGGCAAGATCCTGTGATGGACGCGCTGGAACGCTCCGTCCGCGCGGCGAACGCGGATGGACATATCGACCTTGCGTCTGAATTTCATGCCGTCCTCGCGCGCTTGGCGCAGGATCTCTCGATCGTCTGGATGCACGGCGGGCAGCCCGTCGTGATCCCGGAGCTGCTCGGCGTCTTTGCCGGTAAAGCGCGTCCAGCCGGCCGTATCGATGAAGCGCCCCTGCGGATCCGTTCGCCAGAACTCCCCACCGGTCATGCGGCGCATCGAAGACACAATTGTCGATAAACGGGCATGGTCCTGACGCTGTTGTTCCTGCTCGCTCACCTCCTGCACGACGCCCTGCAGTAAAACGAGATTGCCCTGACGATCATATTGGCGATCTGTCCGACTCTCCAGCCATATCAAATGCCCATCCGGGCGGATCATGCGAAAGCGGCGGCGGGAGAGCTCGCCAGCTTCGGCACGCTCGACGAGTTCCTCATGCGTCAGCCGATCGTCCGGATGAATGAGTGATTCGTAAAGGGTGCGGTCGGCAAACACGACTTGGGGATCGAGGCCCAACAGCCGGTAAAGGCCGCGAGACCAGTAAAGCTCGCGGGTTGCGACCGTGTAAGTCCAGGTGCCCGCCCCCAGCATGGTCTCGAGCAATTGCAGCTTTGCTTCTGCCGATTTCGCCTGTCGATGCGGCACCCATCCCCCATGGATAATGCATTGATGAGAACACAGATTGCTCATCGCTAAACAATCGAAAGAACATTTGGTGCTCATGCCAAACGCATTGAGCACCAAATGCCCACGACAGATTTTATGCCGCGAAGCTTTATTAAGCACAAGCTTAAATTTGTGACGGTAAAACTTGAGCACTGTAATCGCACAGGTAGGGGGCTCGAATGTGCGCATCCAAATTGGGGAAAAAACGGGGCGAGACTTCACGCGTGATCAGGTTGAGCGGCGATAAATTATCCGCCCACCCGGCCTCGGAAGAAGCGGCCATGGCGATCCTCGCCGGCTACTATCAGCGGCTGATGGGGCTGATGGACAATCTGAACGATCAGATCGAGGAAATGCGCGGCCTTTATCAAGCGGAGATCGACAGCGTAGCGGCCGATCTTCGCAACTAGAGCGCTGACGAAGCCGCCGACAGTGGTGGAGGAGGCGTGCCCTCCTGCCTCAGTCGATCGACGATCGCGTAATCCATTTTCCCTGTTTCGTCTTCCATCTGCTGAGCGTGGAGCAGCACCCGTGAAAAATATCTCTATTATCGGAAAATTCCTGATCATCATGGCCGTCTTCGGCCTGTTTTCGCTGGGCGCTGCCAGCTATGCCGTTTTCAACATCGGCTATATCGACACGAAATACTCAAAACTGCTCGATGGCGAGTCAGTCGCGGCAACCTATCTGGCCCGCGCCAATCGTTCCTTGCAGGCGGGCCGCGCCTCGATCGGCGAGCTTTTGATGGCGCGCACGGACGAGGACAACGACAGAGCCATGAAGGAGCTTGAGGGCAACAGGAAGTCTTTTGCGGACTTCACCGAAAAGGCCAAGGCGGCGCTGCCGGACGATGCGATCATTCCTGCGCTGCAGGCGGAAGGTCTGCAAATCTTGAACGAGACCTGCGCGGCCACGGTCAAGGCGGCGCAAGCTTCGAAAACCGATACCGAGATTTCTGTCTCGCAGCAGCAATTCCTGAAGGAGTGCCAGCCATCCTTCGTGCAGATCATCCCTAAGATGACGCAAGCGGTTACCGATATCAGCAATGCAAGCGATAAGGCCTCGGACGAACTGAGCGCTTTGGCAGCTCAGACGATGCAGATCACGATTGCAGCACTCATTGCCGGCCTCGTTATCGTCATGGCCGCCGGGTTCTTCGCCATGCGATCCTGGGTCGTTCGCCCGATCAGGGATCTTGCCGCCACCATGAAAGTGCTCGCCGCCGGCGACCTGACGGCGACAGTCCACAATGCTGAGCGCCGCGACGAAGTGGGCGCCATGGCAGCCGCCGTGCAGATCTTCAAGGACAACGGCCTGGCGGCCCTGGAAGCGGCGCGCCAAAGCGAAACAGAACGCTCTGCCAACGAGGCAGCGCGGGCCCGCAGCGCCGAACAGGATCGCCAGCGCGCCGAGTCTATGGCCCAGGCCACGGAAGGTCTTGCCGGGGGGCTGAAGAGCCTTGCGGCAGGCGATCTGACGGTGCGATTGGAGCAGCCCTTCGCGCAGGACTTCGAAACGCTGCGCACGGATTTCAACGCCACCGTCGTTCAGCTCGCCGACACGATGCGCTCCGTCTCGGTTGCGGGAAGCTCCATCGATAACGGTGCGCGGGAAATCAGCCAGGGCGCGCAGGATTTGTCGAAGCGCACCGAGCAGCAGGCCGCCTCTCTGGAAGAAACGGCAGCTGCGCTGGACGAAATCACGGCCAATGTCGCCAATGCCTCCAAGCGCACGGAAGAAGCCCGTCAGGTCGCCGTCGAGGCCAACCAGTCGGCGCGCCGGTCCGCCGAAGTCGTCTCGAGCGCGGTCGATGCCATGCACAGGATCGAAACCTCCTCCAGCCAGATCTCCAACATCATCGGCGTGATCGACGAGATCGCCTTCCAGACAAACCTTCTGGCGCTGAATGCCGGTGTCGAGGCAGCCCGTGCTGGGGAAGCCGGCAAGGGCTTTGCAGTGGTGGCCCAGGAAGTGCGCGAGCTGGCGCAGCGCTCCGCGCAAGCGGCCAAGGAAATCAAGGACCTCATCCGCAATTCCGTGCAGGAAGTCTCGACCGGCGTGAAACTGGTGCAGGACACCGGCGAAGTGCTGAAGGTCATCGAACAGCAGGTCGTGACGATCAACACGCAGCTTGACGCTATCGCCACCTCCGCGAAGGAACAGTCGGTCGGCCTTGCCGAGGTTAACACGGCCGTCAACCAGATGGACCAGGTCACACAGCAGAACGCCGCGATGGTCGAGCAATCGACAGCGGCAAGCGCATCCCTCTCCAATGAAGTGATCCGCCTGCGCGAAATCATCCACCAGTTCAAATTGGAAGCCGGTGGGAGCGCAAGCGCCCACGCGCGGGCGCCGACGGGCTCTTCGCAAAACGCTGCACCGCAAGCCGCCTCCGGCAAACACGCCCCGGCCCCTTCGCCTGCCCGGCGCATGCTGGCTAAGGTCGCCAACGCCGTCGGCATGCGTGGCAGCTCGGAAGGGTGGGACGAATTTTAAAAAGCGCCTCGCGGCAAACAGCCGCGTGATGGAACACCGGCTGGGAACGCAGGAAACCCGGGAACGCAGGAAAAAACATTGAGTGATAGCCGCGGATGTGAACCTGCCTTCACCAACGCAGCTCAAGACGATGCGAAAAGGTAGGACTTACCAACAGAAGCTGATGCGGGGGCTCAGCATCGGGGGGGGAAACGGGAGGTTGGGGCAGCCTCCCGTTTTTCTTTCGAAACATGAACGACAGAGCGCGGCACTTTTACAATCGACCCATCTTTACGGATGTAGGTAACCTTATGCCTTTGCGGAGGATGCGACGGAGTTTAATAAAAATTGAGCTTTAACTCTATGAAATCAAAGAGTTTGACGAAGTATTAAGATTCGGTAAACACGATCCCCAGGATGAATTGAAGCCATTTGGGGTACGTTATGAAAAGCAAATTTATTTTGGCAACCATTGCCGCGCCCCTGATGTTCGGCGCATTCCATGGAACAGCAAATGCCGCCTGCACCAGCAGCGGCGCAAATCTGAGCTGTGGCACCGTCAAAGATTTCACATTGGCTTCCGATGACTGGGTTCAAGACCAGCTGACGACGGCGACGAGTTTTTTCCAGAGCGTCGGTGCAATGGCATTTACGTCCAACACCATCGTCAGCTCTTTCTTCGCCAATTTCAGCAGTGTCAATGAATGGGGATATTCCCGCGATGGCAACGGCCAATTGACCTCTGTCGGATACGTGCAGTCCAACAAGAATGCGGGCAGCAACGACAATTTCGGCTGGCACCAATTAGCGAATGAAAACTCCTATTCGAAGGTCGATGCAAACTTCTCGCTCGGCAATGTCAGCAGCGACAAGATCCAAGGCAAGAACACCGCTCAGACCGCCCAGCAAACATTCTCCGCCTATCTTTCCGATTTGGAAAAGACGGTCAGCAATGGCATCGTGACCTACACGGCCACCATGAACTTCACCGCCTCCGCCAATGTGCAGGGCTGCAAAACCGTTCTGTGCAGCGCGCGGTCGAATGGAGGCATCAACCTCAACGACAGCAACACGATCACGCTCGCTTCAGTTCAAGCCGTCCCCGGCCCCGAAGCTGGCGCAGGCATCGGTGCCATCGCCATGGGCGGCATGGCCCTCTACCTGAAGCGCCGCCGCCAGGGCACCAATCCGGCTGCATAACAACCTATGCTGACGAACTGCAAAAGAGACGCCTTCGAGCGTCTCTTTTCGTTTGAGCGGCAGGATGTTTGGAGAAGTTACAGCCAAAAATTTGCATTAGCGCGGAATCACAGCGAGCCTGAACTAGCGCCGCGTCTTCAGAAGCTTAGCTTGATGCAGCAGAACTCACATATAGCCTGTCCTACGCGACAGTTCCCTGCTCTTTCGAAGAATTGTCGTCCTTTGCAGGTTGACGTATTAACCGGACGCAACGCTACTTTAGGGACGCTCTAAACATGTATAAACGCACTTTAAAAAAGTCGCAGGTTGTCGACGAGAAGGCGCTCAAGAACATCTCTACCATGCTGTCTCGGATGAATTCGATCTTCTGTAGCAAAGAATTCGTGCATATTTCCTTGGAAACCACATAGTCTGTACAGATCAATGAATCCGACGCCCAGATGCTCGGCAAGATGACGGACCGCCAGCGCATAATCTTCAAGCGAGTGCCCAGCATGATTGATGTAGTTACCGTCTTGAAAAATGTGGCGGTCCGAGCGATTGGGCTCTGCATAAGGTGGTGAAATAAGAACAAGCTTTCTGGGTCTTTTTTGACTGATAATCTTTTTAACGAGAGTCTGGTAAGCGCCTAAATAGGTATTTGTGTTGATGTCGCCCAAGGAGCCGATAGGCTGACCTTGGTTCCAATCGTTCGTTCCGGCCATAATGGTGACGAGGTCCGAGTTGAGGGGAACGCCATCAGCAACCTGTAGCCAGAGTGTTTCGAGGTGATCGGTCGGACCGGACATCTTGGCGCCGGGAAAACCCAGGTTTTTCGACACAACGTGAAGACCCTCAGCCACATTATGGGTCAAATCATAGGAAGTCAGGCTATCGCCAATCGCGATCCAATTCTTTGATGATGGTTTTTTGATCTTGCCAATTAGATAATCGGCGGTCGAACGGACATGTCGAATTCTAAGCTTTATTCTGTTTTTCGGTTGCATGTCTGCCCTAGTACTTGAAAAGTACTTATATGTTTCAACGTTATTCAGATAGCCTTACAACTTCCGAAGCTCGGCTTTCAAGTCGACGCTGTTTTACCGGGCATGAGCTGCCGTCTCGATGCTCTAAAACTTGGATTGGAAGCAACAGCCCTATAACTGTGTTGATGATATATTAGATAAGGCAAGAAGACATAACTAAAGTGAGCCCAGTCATAGGGCTGACCGTGAAGAAAAAGCCGCGGAATATCGACGATATAGAGAATGAACATCAACCGCACTGAAGGTGCTGTAATGTTCCTAAACAAGGCAATTCGATATAGCGGATAGATTAGAACGCTGAAGACATAAAGCGCCCCAATGAAAAGTCCCATATCAGAAAAAATTTGTAGTACAGGACAGTCGACCCAGAAGGTTTTGTAGCCCGCACCAAGGACAATATTATCCGCAAAAAGCGATAAGGCATGATCTCGCTGGTAGACACGCCCCATAGCAGAATCATCAACCGGTACGCCCCCAATCTGCAGAAATGTATACGCGCCGTTAACAATTTGCTCTTGAATGTGGGCAAGCCGATCTCCCATCAAATCAGCCCCTAGCATCACTATCAGCAAGACGATGAGCATAGCTACAACTGTATACAATATCGCCGATGCGGCACTGCGACCTGTTTTGGAAAAAAGAATATATAGGAGAGCCATTAGAACGCCTGCATATACCGAACGCGTTCCGGCCATTACAATCGTCATCGCACATATGATAATTGATAAAAGTGCTACTATTCTATTGCCGATCCCTAAAAAGGCATTGTTGAAGGAAGCAACGAGACCAAACGCCCCAGCATAAGCAATTAGAGAAAAGGCGCCATTATCCTCCGAAATACCAACGCGAGAGGCATCTCCATAAGCGCTGGCTGCAGTTACCGCATCTTGGTTCAGAGCTAGGTAAAATGCTGCTCCACACACGGCAACGTGTGCAAATCCCAACGTGAAACGCGATTTTTCTTTGAGGTCTAGCAGAGGGAGAAGGAGGATGAAAAGTACCCCAAAGAGAGACCAAGCAAAATCTTTGGAATCGCCAAAAAATATACTCGCGCCAACTAAGATGGCGATGAGAACATAAATCCACCAATGGGTGGCAATGCTTTCCGTCAAATTTGAGAAGTAGTTTTGTGAAGAAGTCCAGTAGATACAGAAGGCGCCGATTAAAATAAAAAAGCCAATTCCGACGAAGCTAGAGAGCCCAATTGCAGCGCCAAGCGTCCATGAGAACATGTAGCTCGAAAGGATGGTTGAAAGCCCAACCCCTTGGAGGTAACTGCTATCAACATATCTACCGATCATTTCTCACCTAGGCGCTTACGTCCTTGTACTAATAGCTTCAATCGCGACGTTTGCAAGCATAGGTCACAGAGAGGGATTGTACAGCAGTAATAATGGAGAATAATAGACTGATGCTTGCTAAATTGACACAACATGGACGTAATATTTTAAGCACAGGTTGAGAGGAAGTTTCATTCAACATTTACCAACGCGAGGACATTGCCTTGGCGGAATTTGCTTTGGATAATAAGTTAAAGACTTTACTAACAAGCCTGCTTCTGTCTTTTTTTACTACGATTATTTCTTGCTGCTATTCCAGTGCGGCAGAGGTTTTTTGGGTTAGCGACCCGGTAAAGCCTGGAGAGACAGCTCAAGTCAACGGTACTGACTTTGAACGCGTATCAAATGTAGAAGTCAGGCGCCTTGATGATAATCCGGATACCGCCACTGCCTCGACACTGTTTAAGACCGCGCAAATCATTGCAAAAACAGAAAACAGCCTGTCATTTGTATTGCCGAACGATTTCACGCCCGGAATATTCGATGTGAAGCTAAAAGCTTCCAATGCCTACATCGCTGCATTTAAGCTGAACGCACCCGATGTTTATTGGCCACAGGGCGATAGAGGAAACGGTATCGCAAGTCCGGGCGGCTGGCTCAGGGTTTCCGGAAGAAACATCGCTTTCTCACCGAAGTCGACCGTAAAATTAAAATCGCAAGAGGGACGCGAGATCACCCTGAATGCGAGAGACGTTGATCAATGGTCGGCGAGTTTTCCGGTTCCCTCCAATGTTTCCGGAAGCTACACGGTGAGTTTATGGAATGGCTTAGGTGATAAAAGCACTTGGACTCCTTTTGGAACTCTCGTCGTGGCGGCGCCTCCCGCGACGCCTCCAACAACCTTTAATCTCTACAGCAACCAGCCAGAAAAGCCTAATTTCGACGACGCCCCGCGGTTGAATGCCGCGATGCAGGGCCTACAAAAAAAAGGCGGCGGTCGACTGTTGCTCCGCGCCGGCGTTTACCACCTAAACGGACCACTCACTATACCGGACGGTGTCAGCCTGGTTGGGGAAGGACCAGAACTCACCACTTTGAATTGGAATGACATGGATGTACCTCCTGATGCTCTTGTCTCAGGCGATAAGAATGTTGGGCTCGAGAATCTCACAATTAATGCACAACGCCATTTCCATGTCATCCGGTTTGGAGTGCTCGACTTTGAGCGCGCTCCCACGGGCGAAAATATCTTGGTTAAAAATGTCGTGGTCCGCGCTTTCGCGTTTGGCGGCCGCGCCACAATGGAGGACGTGATAAAGCGCAAACAGCAAATGGAAGATCATTTCCCCGGTGGCGCGATCGGACTATTTTTGGGAGGCAAGAACATCGTCGTCGAAGGGTGCGATGTCCTTTCATCTATGCGTTCTTTTGTCTTGCAGCGGCCTCGAGGCGCTGTGGTGACAGGAAACGCATTCCGAAATGGCCTCGGTTGGTATTCGTTGACACAGCCGGATGGCGTGCTCTTCGAAAACAATTACCTCACATCAGCGGATTTGCTTGGCTCGGGAGGTGGTATCGCAGCAAATGCAGGTTTTTCTGCCCGCAACGTTTTAATGCGCGGCAATAAATTCGACTATATGTTTGGCGGTGACCGCGAAGCAATGACGACCGATGGTCCTGGCGGCTTCTATCACGGCAAACTTCAGGATGTTAAGGCGGATAGTGCGCGGTTGAGCGATTCTAATGGCTATGGATGGTTTGAAAAGAAGGATTGGAGAGGCGCCTTACTATTTGTCGTAAATGGGCGCGGCCTTGGTCTTGTTGCGCACGTCACATCAAGAGACAGTGACAAGATAAAACTCGATCGTCCTCTTGAAAATATCATAGACGAAAGCTCAGAAGTGACGGTCGTTCAAGCGCAGGAGAACGAACTATTTGTCGATAATTCCTTCACCGATACTGGTGGCGTGCAAGCATTTGGAACATCATATAAATCTATATTTTTTGAAAATAAAACCTTAAGGTCCGGCGGGTTTAGTTCAACGGGGCTAAATTATAAGCATCTACAACCGGTTTTCTACATACAGTATCTAAACAACACCCTTTCGGCTCCGATTATAAACAAGCAGTCTGGTATAGAAATTAATGGAAACCAGTTTGACGGCAACACCGCAACGCTGGTCAAAGGAATTGTAATCCGAAACAACCGCTTAATGTCTGGATCATCATTGAGAATAGTTGGACTATCGACAGCCGATAGACCTTCCATTAGATCTGTTCTGATTGAAAACAACGAGATCAAAAACACCGATATCGGTACTATAGTCAGAAATGGCGTGGAGGATGTCGTTATTCGCGGGACCGTCACGGAGAATGTAAAGATACCGTCGCGTGTGAATTAGTGTAAGCGCAAAATGCCCACTCACACCATCATCGCCGTGTCCTCCTTGCCGGTGCGGATGACCAGCATGGTGACGAAGCGTGCGACGTTTGTTTCGTCGCGGAAGAGCTTTTGGGCGAGGAGGTCGAATTCGTCCATGTCGCTAAGGCGCATCATCAGCGCCACGTCCGATGCGCCGGTCACGGCATAGGCCTGGGTGACGGCGGGTTCGGCGGCGGCGAGGTCGAGGAAGCGGCGCATGTGCTGTTCGCCGTGGAGCTTCAGCTCCACCGTCACCAGGGCCTTGAGAGGCCGGCCCGCTTTCGTAGGATTGAGGATGGCGACGATGCGCTCGATCACGCCCGCCCTTCGCAGCTTCTGCACGCGCCTCAGGCAACTGGACGGGGATAGCCCCACCGCGTCGGCGAGTTCGAGATTGGTGCGCCCCGCATCGCGCTGCATCAGGTTCAATAGTTTTCGATCGATCCGGTCCATGACCGAAGGATAAGCAGCATCGAATAGTTTGCAATAAAATTGCAGGAGGCTGCAATTTTTGACGAAAAATTCGAAACGCGCCGGTCTATTCAGAGCAATACGCTGAGGATGTCAGGGACGCCGTGCAGCGCTGTATAACGCTGCTTCAGACTGCGTCTTGAGAGGGCGGAGCCTTCCGTAATCTGCTGCACGCGTATGTGGGTAAAAGCAAAGAACGAGAGCGGTTTGGGTGTGCCTTCTTAACCTCGTCCGCTCGAAGCATGTCGCGGCCGAACTATGGCGTTCGAACGCGGCATGGACCGGAATAACAGTCGGCAGCAATGTCAGCGCACCTAAAGGGTGCGCGGCGCTGCCGGCAAGGAATACGGGCGATAGCGTCAAACCAGGCGCTGTGGCCACCTTAAGAGCGTGCGGTGCACCCGTTTGGTTGATCGCGCAATCTCTAGACCCCGCATTGGACACCCGCACACGCATCATGCGTTTCGGGCCGATGCTTCGCGGCCGGAAAAGCCCTGCCCGACAAGACCGGAGAACTTAATGGCTGCGCTATTGAAGAAGCTGCGCGAGACCCTCGAGATCTATTGGGTACTGGTTCGCATTACCGTGCCGATCATGATTGCGACGGAGCTTTTGTCGCGCATGGGGGTGATCAAAGCGGTGGCGCCGATCTTTTCGCCGGTCATGAGCCTCGTCGGCCTGCCGCCGGCGCTTGGCCTTGCCTGGCTGACGGCCATGATGGTCGGCATGTGGGGCGGCCTTGCGCTTTTGTTCGCGGTCGTGCCGGTGTCCTCGCTCAGTGTCGCGGACGTAACGGTGTTTTCCGGGCTCATCCTCTTTGCCCATGGACTGCCCATCGAGCAGAAAATCATCCAGAAGGCGGGACCAAACATGCTCGCCACCACGCTTTTGCGCCTTTGCGGCGGGCTTCTCTATGCCTTTCTCTTGCATCATCTGCTCTCCGCCACAGGCTGGCTGTCAGCCCCCGTCGCGCCGAGCTGGATCCCGATGAGCGCCACGCCCGACTGGACGGCCTATTTCATCAGCCTTGGCGAGACCATGGCGACGATGTTCGTCATCCTCTTTGCACTTTCCTTTGGGTTGGAATTCCTGAAAATCATTGGCCTGTTAAAGCTGATGATGAGCGGGTTGGCGCCACTTCTGCGCCTTGCCGGCATCAAGGGCGATGCCGGATATCTCACAGCTGTCGGCCTCTTCCTCGGCATTTCCTATGGCGGCGGGCTTTTGATCCGCGAGGCGCGCTCCGGTCTCATTGCTCCGCGCCAGGTTTTCCTGTCCTGCGTCTTCATGGGCTTTGCCCATAGCATCATCGAAGACACGCTGATCGTCATCTCGCTGGGCGCCAATGCCTATGGCGTGCTGATCGGCCGGCTCGTCTTCGCCATCGCCGCAACGGCCGCGATCGCTGCCGTGCTCAACGCGCTTTCGGACCGCACCTTTTTTGCGCGCATGTTCCGCCAGCAACAGGAGGTAACGGCCGGCAATTCATAGCCGCCGGGGTCGCTGAAGCCACGCGGCTCTATCTGCAGCTTCCTCACAGCCAAAGATTGCAGCCTGTGCCTGCCTTTGTTAAGCATTTGATCCAACAGAAAAGGCGGCCGAAATGAGCGATGAGAGACAACAGCATAATGCAGCCTGCCATTGCGGAACGGTGAAGTTCCGCCTGCGCCTGGCCGATGAGTTCAACACGATCCGCCGCTGCACCTGCTCTTATTGCCGCATGCGCGGTGCCATTGCCGTTTCGGCAAAGCTTGCCGATATCGAATTCCTCGAAGGCGAAGACAATCTGACGCTCTATGAGTTCAATACGCGCACGGCAAAGCACTATTTCTGCAAGACCTGCGGCATCTACACTCACCATCAGCGCCGCTCCGACCCGACCCAGTTCGGCATCAATGTCGCCTGCATCGAAGGCGTCAGCCCCTTCGATTTTGCGGCGGTCCCCGTCATGGATGGTGTGGCCCATCCCAACGACACGGGCGGCGCCTCGAAAGTGGCAGGCACGCTGCGTTTCGAGGCCTCGAAATGAGGGCGGTTCTGGAAGTGCTGCCGCAGGTGCCGACAAAGCAGGAGATCGACGACATTCTCGTTCCGCTTCGGCAGTATAACCGGCCATTCACCCAGCAATATCCAAGTCGCAACGATATCGGCATCGTCCTTCGTCATCCCGAAAGCGGGAAAATCTTGGGCGGCCTTTTCGCCACGGACGAGTTCAACTGGCTGTTCGTCAAATACCTCGCGGTCTCGCATGAGCTGAGAGGCGCAGGTTGCGGAACGGCCCTGATGAACGAGGCAGAACGTGTCGCCAGGGATCGCGGCTATATCGGCATCTTTCTCGATACCTTCGATTTCCAGACGCGACCCTTCTACGAAAAGCTTGGCTACAAGCTCTTTGGCGAGCTGGAAGGCGGCGAGGATGGCCCACGCCGCTTCTTCTTGAAAAAGCGCTTCGAAGTGAAGAACTAAGGGGCTTTCGCCTCCACCTCACGTCAGGCGCGGATGCTGACCTACCAGCTCTTCCCGCTTTTCCAACAGCGCCTTTTTCTGCTCTTCCAGCTTGGCAAGTTCCTCGTCGATTTCTTCAACGTTCTTTTCGATATAATCGTGGTGCTGCGCGACCAGCGAGCGGGCCTCCTTGCGGCTCGACGCATTGGGCGTGTCGCCGTAGAGCGGCCGGTTTGCCGTCTCGCGCAGGAAGAGCGTCGTTGCAAGGCCGAAGAGAGAAGCGATCATCAGGTAGAAGGCCGGCACGTAGATATTGCCGGTCAGTTCCACGAGGTATGCCGTGATTGTCGGCGTCAGGCCGGCGACGATGATCGAGATGTTGAAGGAAATGGCGAGCGCGCTGTAGCGGATGCGCGCCGGAAAGAGCGCCGGCAAGGTGGCGGCCATGATGCCGATCAGGCAGTTCAGCGCGATGGCGAGGATCAAGAGGCCGAAGAAAATCATCACCGAATTGCCGCTGGCGATGAAGTGGAAGGCCGGCAGGGAAAGCACCAGGATCACCGTGCTGCCGAAGGCAAGGAACGGCTTGCGACCGATCTTGTCGCTCATCAGGCCGACCACCGGCTGGACGAAGAGCATGCCGACCATCACCGCAATGATGATCAGAACGCCATGATCCTCGCTATAGCCGAGCGTCTTGGATAGATAGGTCGGCATGTAGGTAAGCAGCATGTAGTAGGTGATGTTGGTGACCAGCACCATGCCGATGCAGATGGCGAGCGAGCGGAAATGCTCGCGGGCAATCTCGGCGATCGGTACCATCGGCCGCTCCTGCAGCGATTGCTTGTCTTCCTGCTCGGCCTGCGCAAGACGCTCGGCAAAGGCGGGCGTTTCCTCGGCGGCATGGCGCAGGTAAAGGCCGATCAGGCCGAGCGGCGCGGCAAAGAAAAACGGAATACGCCATCCCCAGGACAGGAAGCTCTCCTCCCCGACAGCGGTGCTGAGCAGAACGACGAACCCTGCTCCCAGCACGAAGCCGGCGATCGAGCCGAAGTCGAGCCAGCTGGCCAGAAAGCCGCGCTTTCGATCCGGCGCATATTCGGCCACGAAAATCGCCGCGCCCGTATATTCGCCGCCCACCGAAAAGCCCTGGGCCAACTTGCAAAGGAGAAGCAGGATCGGCGCCCAGATCCCAATGGTCGCATAGCTTGGAATAAGGCCGATACAGAAGGTGCTGGCCGCCATGATGACGATGGTCAGCGACAAAACCTTCTGCCGTCCGAACCTGTCGCCCATCGCGCCGAAGAAGACGCCGCCAAGCGGGCGAATGAGAAAGGGAACGGAAAACGTCGCAAGCGCCGCCACCGTCTGCACAGCCGGCGATACGTCTGGAAAAAATACCTGTCCAACCGCGTAGGCTACAAAGCCGTAAACGCCGAAATCGAACCATTCCATGGCATTGCCCAGGGCAGCGGCCGTGACGGCTTTTTTCAGTTTGCTGTCGTCGATCAGCGTAACGTCGTCGATGCTCAGGGGCGAATTCTGTGCTTGTTCGCTCAAATCCAGTCCTCGAAAAATGTGCGACCCCGCTCGCCGTCAAGCGAGCGAAATACGCGTGAAAATAGAGCCATGCATTTTGAAACTGCGTTTTATCGCAATTTCTTATTGGCCGATGATATAGAGCCCTTTTCGGCCGCATCTAGCGTGTCGACGCGCCAGCAAAGCAAAGGCGAGCAACGCCATACGTCAGCAAGGCAGATCGCACCCATGACATCAGGCAAATGCCGTGACGTTGAGGGCGTTACGCTTGTCGCGCGGGCCGGAGCGGATGGGCCGGATTGCTCCGACGCGGCAAGCCCGTGAAGGGCCTTGAGAGTGTCGCGACGACAATCTCTGCATCCGCACAAAAGGGCGAGCCAGCCGCAGCCATTGCTACGCTCGCTGACTCGATTTGGGTTTCGTCCTCGCCGCGGTGAGTTACAGCCCTCCGGGCAAAACGAATGGCGCTTCATAAGGCGCCAGGCTGCGAAGTGCAAATCTGAATTGGGTTATGGCGACGTCATCACCACCTCGCAGAGGGTTCTTCCAGCACCTTTGACAAGCAACTTGCCTCTTCTCCTCCTGTGTCGCTCCAGCTTTTCACCCCTCGTTTCAGGCGCGAATCCTGCAGCCGCGACATCTTTTCCAAAAGCGCATCGAGGCCGCGCTTTGGGCTGGAAAGACGCTCGCCAAAGTTTTACATTGCGCGTCGAAATGCGGGAAGGTGGTGCTTCCCGGCCCCCGGCAAAAGGGGGTTCTCGAAAGGCACGGAATGATACGCAGGGCTTCTCTTCTTGTTCTCGGTGCATTGATCGGCGCAATGGTTATGGCCGCAATGCGCTCCAGCCTGGTTCCGGCCATCGCTGCCAATGACTCAAGTTATAAGGAGCTCGCCGTATTCAGTGATGTGCTGGATCGCGTGCGCCGCCAATATGTGACAAAGCCGGATGACGACAAGCTGGTCGAAGCGGCCATCAATGGCATGCTCACCTCGCTCGATCCGCATTCCAGCTATATGAATGCCAAAGACGCCGACGATATGCGCAGCGACATGAAGGGCGAGTTCGGCGGGCTCGGCATCCAGGTCACCATGGACAACGACCTCGTCAAGGTCATTGCTCCCATCGACGGAACGCCCGCCGCCAAAGCCGGCGTCTTGTCGGGCGACTACATCACCGAGATCGACGGCCAGTCGGTGCAGGGCATGAAGCTGCAGGACGCCGTCGAAAAACTGCGCGGTCCGGTCAACACCCCCATCAAGCTTACATTGGTGCGCGCCGGCGTCGACGATCCGATCAAGCTCACCATCCTGCGCGACATCATATCCGTGGACGCCGTCAAATCGCGTGTTGAGGGAGACGTCGGTTATCTGCGCATCATCTCCTTCACCGAAAAGACCTATCCGGACTTCGAAAAGGCGATCCAGACGATCAAGAACACTGTGCCGGCCGACAAGCTGAAAGGCTATGTGATCGATCTGCGGCTCAATCCGGGCGGCCTTCTCAACCAGGCGGTCGAAGTTGCCGACGCCGTGCTGGATCATGGCGAGATCGTCTCCGTGCGCGGCCGCAATGCGGATGAAACCCGCCGCTTCGAGGCCGCCCCTGGCGACCTGACGGACCATAAGCCGATCATCGTCCTGATCAACGGCGGGTCGGCATCGGCCTCCGAGATCGTCGCCGGCGCATTGCAGGACCTGCACCGTGCCACCATCCTTGGCACGCGCTCCTTCGGCAAGGGCTCGGTCCAAACCATCATTCCGCTTGGGGACGACAACGGCCAGCTTCGCCTCACCACCGCGCTCTACTACACGCCATCGGGCCGCTCCATCCAGGGCACCGGTATCACGCCGGACATCAAACTCGAAGAGCCGCTGCCCGACGACATGAAGGGCAAGGTCGAAAGCTCCGGCGAATCCGCTCTGCGCGGCCATATCAAGGGTCAGAGCGAAACAGACGAGGGCTCCGGTTCGATCTCCTACGTCCCGCCGGACCCCAAGGACGACGTGCAGTTGCACGAAGCACTCGATCTCCTGCGCGGACAAAAGACCGACAAGGCCTTTCCGCCAACGCCGTCAAGCGCTGCGTCCTCGCAATAAGGTTGGCGAGGACGCCATTATCCCAAGTGTTCAACGCTAAGCTGTGATGTAAGCAATGGCACCGAATGGGAGTGGATTTTGCTGCGTGCTCTGGGCTTTATTCTCACAACTTTCGTTTGCATCCTGTTCCTTTTTTTCGGAGAACTGTTCTCTCTCGTGGAACGCGACGTCATACTGGGAGATGCTGAGGGTTTCAGCGTCCCGTTCGTCGCCAGATTGATCCTTCTGGCTTGTCTCATCCTCGCAAATTTGCGCTTCCGCGGATTTTTCGTGAGAGTGGCGTCTACTGCGATCGGTGCAATCTTCGGTCTTCACTTTGCCTTCTCTTCGGCTAGGCCTTTAACAGCAGTTCTATATTTCGGTCCGATCTCACCCGTTGAAATACCGATCTGCAGCAGCCCCTATGATGATGTGTTGCACATCATGGATCTTTCGGAAACGGATCCGACAACAATCTCTAGCTTTTACAGCTCCATCAACTGCCAAAACAAAAGAGGCGCAATCTTGCGCTATGGATATGTGTGGTTCAAGACCGGCCCGATCTGAGAAAGCTGCTGAAGCCGATCGTCCGCGACGGCCAATAGGTTGGAAGCCTGGTCAAGCAAAGACCGAGCCAGCAGTAGGACCTGCAGCAAGGTCACGCGTTCAAATTAACAGCTTGGCTGAGGAGGAGCCGGCAGACGATGGGCGTCAGGAACTATCTCATAGAAGGCGTATCATGCGCCGGTAAAACCACGGTTGCGACCGAACTGGAAAAGCGCGGCTATCACGTCGTCCACGGTGATCGCCTGCTGGCTTACCAAGGCGATCCCGAGACCGGACGGCGCATCACACCACACGAAATCCAAGCTCGCAGCGGTGAAGCCGCCTTCCGCCACGCCCATCATATCTGGGATGTGGGGATGATCGAGAGACTGGTCGCTGATGACGGCCATCAGATCACCTTCTTTTGCGGCGGCGCCCGCAATCACGCCAGCTTCCTCCATCTCTTCGAGGGTGTCTTCGTTCTCGAAATTGATCGCGACACCTTGCTCGCACGGCTTGCCGAACGACCAATTGAGGAATTCGGAGCCGCGCCCGCCGAACGCGCGCTCATCCTCGACCTACACAGCACAAGACGAGACATGCCAAGGAACGCCATCGCGGTCGATGCAACCAAACCTCTTGCTGATGTCGTGGACGATATCCTGCGATCGACAGCAAATTAGAACGGCAATTGCCAAAGGATCGAAAAACATTACCGCAATTGTCACCTATGCTGTAGGTTGCACCTGCACACACCAAAAGACGATGCCAATACAGAAGGAAATATAGGAATGATCAGGAAACAGCTTGCCATGGCAACGCTCGCTGCTTTGGCCTGCCTTGTTCTCGCAGCCTGCGTCACCGAACCCGGATCGCGGACCCAGTATGAGGAAGAACATCTGATGACCAGAAGCGATAAGTAAAACGGCTGCCTGAGTCTGTCAGCATGGGCCACCCAGAAGGCGAGACGTTAGCTCTCGCCTCCTCCCGAATGGCCCTACCCGAACCCGACGAAGAATTTCCGCCGATACATCACCCATCCGTGGAAACCGTCACAGCCTTCCACGCCTCGATCTCCCGCTCCAACCGTGCAATCCTTTCAGAAACCAACTGGAGCGCGTCGCTGCCTAGGAGAAGCTGGGGCGGCGGATTATCGGATTGAGCAAGCTCAAGCACGGCCGCAGCAAGTTTTTCCGGGTCGCCCAGTTGCCTGCCACTTTTGGCCTGTCGTGCCGCGCGGATCGGATCGAACAAGCTGTCGTAGTCGGCGATGGTGCGTTCGGTCCTGACCATGGAGCGCCCTGCCCAATCGGTCCGAAACGAGCCGGGACACACCGCCGTGACATGGACGCCAAAGGGCGCCATTTCGGCACGCATCACTTCCGATATGCCTTGCAGGGCAAATTTGCTGCCGCAGTAATAAGCAATGCCGGGCATGGTGATCATCCCGCCCATCGATGTGATATTGGCAATAAAGCCGCTTCGCCGCGTGCGAAACCGCGGAAGAAACGCCTTTGCCACAGCCACCGCCCCGAACACGTTCACATCGAACTGGCGACGCATTTCCTCCATCGGCGATTCCTCGAGCACGCCCTCATGCCCGTAGCCCGCATTGTTGATGAGCACGTCGACCGGCCCATGCGCTTCTTCGACCTCAGAGACGACGGCCTCGATTTGATCGAACTGCGTTACATCGAGAAGGACAGCCTCGGCAGAAGGGATGCTTTCTAGGAAAGCCTCGCGCGAAGCGTTCGAGCGAACCGTCCCGATGACACGATGGCCGAGCGCCGCGGCCGTCGAGGCGATGGCAAGACCGAAACCGGAATTGGCACCGGTGATAAAGAAGGTTTTCCGTTCCATGATCGATAAACTCCTTGCTCGCTGATGATTTGAAAAATAATCTTCAGAAACAGCCAATTCGATTGCGGAAAGTCGCCAATTCTTGCCAAATCCTATGAGTGCGAATTTTAACGACGGGAGGAGAAAAGCGTTGGTTGCGCTTGCCGACAGCCTCGCACCACGTCAAGGTTACAACGCAACGCGGCTTGGCAATGTCAGGCTGCTGAGGACTGAGGCCGTGCTGAACGACATTCCGGTTCTCTATAAATCCGGCGCTGTGTTCGTACTGCAGGGAAGCAAACAGGGCATTCTCGACGAGAAAACATATATCTACGACGAGCAGCATTATCTTGCCGTCTCGATCCCAGTTCCCTTCCGCATGACCTCGATCGCCACGCCGCAAGCCCCGCTGCTGGCGATCTATATCGATTTCGATCTCCAGCTCGCAGCGGAGCTTGCCCTTGAGGTCGAAACCCATAAGGGCTTGGCCGCCGAGCCGGTGCGCAGCCTCGTTTCAAGCCGCATCGAGCCGCAGATGGAAGACCTCTTACTGCGGCTCCTCACGACACTCACCGACCCCACCGAGACAGCCGTGCTCGGCCAGGCCATCTTGAGGGAACTGCACTACCGCGTGCTGGTCGGTCCGCAAGGTAGTGCCATGCTGGCGGCGCTTCGCCAACGGGGCGTAGCTGGAAAGATCATCCAGAGCCTCGCCTTTTTGCGCGATCATTATGCAACGGAAATTTCCGTCGCCGACCTAGCCTCCCGCGCCGGCATGAGCATTCCCACCTATCATGTCCACTTCAAGGAACTGACGGGCAACAGTCCGATGCAGTATTTGAAGGCGCTGCGCCTGCACGAGGCGCGACTGATGATCGCTCGGCAAAACGGCACCATTGCCGAGATCGCAAACAAGGTCGGCTATCAGAGCCCCGCCCAGTTCAGCCGGGACTTTCGCCGTCATTTCGGCAAGACCGCCCGCGAGGAAACGCAGTGGCTGCGAATGCATGTGGGCGATATGGCGATGCTTCAGGATGACGCCTCGCCGCGCAACCATTGAGCAATGAGCTTGGCCGCGGCCCGCTTGCGACCGACCCGGATGTCCGCGGCCTCCAGATCGAAATCGAATCCCTTTTTCTCACGCACATTTCTCAGCCATTGCGGAAAGGCGTGCAGATTGCCGCGACCTAGCTGAGGCAAATCCAATTCGTTGCGAAAGACCTTCGCGTCGCTCTCCGAGAACTCGCCGCGCGCAGACAGCCGCACGCGCAGTTCCCATTGCCGATCGGGGTTTGGCCGTATCTGCAACATCGCGGCATTTCCGGAGATCGACGCAGGTCTGGTTTCGCCGCGCAGCGGAATGGCAAGATAGATCTCCCAATCCTCATCCCCGAAAGGCAGCTTGAGTGCGCGCGCCAGGGCGGCACCCTCCGTCTTTTCGCGGCGTGCACGCTCTCTGTCTTTCAGTTTCTCGGCCAGCGCCCGGAACTGCGTCTCGTCAGGCTCGACGTCAGGTAATACCGTTTCGACATATCGATGTAAAATCGCGAGCTGTTCGCCGCGCCGCATCAGCGCAAAATCGCCTTCCAGCATATCGGCAAGTAGCTCGGAGCGCGTTGCCTTGTTGAGGAGGCCAATGAACATCATGCCCCAAAAGGCAAGATCGGTGTAGGAATAGAACTCTTCGGCGCCCGTCCGGTCGTGGCGGTAGCCGAGATGCTGGAAGGTTTCCAAAATGCGTACGGCCTGATCGGCAAAGGCAAGAAATTTCGCCTTCTTGTCCCGCTGGGCTGGCATATTCGTATAGGCCGAGACCTGCCCAATCAGTTTCAGCCGTGCCTTGAGTGCCCTTGCCGATGTCGTCTCGCCACTTGGCAACTCGCCATTTTCATCGAAGCCGAAGACGAAAAGATAACGATGTCGAGGCAGTCCATCCTGATCGAGCCGCTGCAACAAGCGGCGATAGGCAGCAAGCACAAGGGGCAATTCCTTGTCATCGGCAGCCGGAATACCATAGGAGATCCGCATCAAATGAAAGTAGAGGCGCTCCCGCTCCACGGCCTCCAGCATCTTTGGCGCCTGCGGCACGAGTGGGCCAATCCGATGATGATTGGACGGCCAGAACTTGCCCTGACGGCTCGCCGCGAAGGCCTCATCTTCATCGGCAATGAATTCACGCAGCAACTGAGGATCGGTCATGGTGCCCCTATCTCGTATCGCCTTCGAGCCAAAGAAAGCGGCAAGTGTGCCGCCTCTTCCGCACTCCTGAAAAAGGATAGATCAGGGCAACGACAGATCAACCTCGCGACAGTGAAGTTTTGAGAAAGGCCCTTACGCTTCGTTGCTCTTCAGCACCTTGCCGATAGCGTAGAAATGTCCGCCGGCGACATGATGGAGGCTGCGCCATTCGGGCGGAGCGGTTTCGAACTGCCACTGCCCATCGCGACACACACTCTCGTTTGCCTAAGCCACTCGCGCGCCTGGCAAGCTGCGTTCGCGGAAATCAGCCCAAGCTAAATTGCGCCTGACAAAAGCGAGCGGTGAAGACCCGCGCCGGCGAGATTGCCGTCTCCAACGGCAAGCGCGACGGAGGCCATGGCCCTCGCCGCATCTCCGCAGGCAAAGACACCCGGTAAACTGGTTTCCTTCATTGGATCGGTTTTGATGATCGGGCCGAGCGGCCCTTCCTCGAGTGTAAGACCAAGCTGATCGGCGATCGGGCTTGCAAGTTCGGTGGCGGCCAGCGCAAAGAGCCCGGCGAAGGAGAGTGTCCGACCATCACCGAGAGCAACATCTGCATGCCCACTGATTGCCTTGATCGGGCTGCGCTCAAGCCGGACGCCGCGCGCCGCCAAAGCGGTAAGCTGCTCTTGATCCGGGTCGAAGGCATTATTGAGCAGAAATGTCGTCGGCCCCCAGTCCGGCAGCATCAGGCCATGATGCATGGAAAGCACTGAGCCCGCGATCACCCCAATCGGACCCTGGTTCAGCGCATAGCCATGGCAATAAGGGCAGTGAAAAACGCTTTTGCCCCAGCGCGGCGCAAGCCCCTCTATGTCCGGCAAAATGTCCCGCACCCCGGTCGCCAAGAGCAGTCGCCGCGATGAATAGGCCGTGCCGTCAACATCAACCTTGAAAGCCGCAGCATCGGAACAAGCTTGATCAAGGCGCTGTGCAGCCTCTGCACGCGTGTCGACCCAAGCTACCGTCGGATAGGCCATGAGCTGCGCACGGGCCTCAGCGGCAATCGCCGCCGGGTCTTTGCCGTCTTGCGTCAGGAAGCCGTGCGAATGGCTGGCGAAGCGATTTCGCCGCAGGCCTTCGTCAATGACAAGCACATTGCGCCGCGCCCGCGCGAGCTGCAAACCTGCGGACAGGCCGGCATAACTGCCGCCGATGATGATGACGTCGTAAATCCTCTCGTGCATATCGATCTCCATCTTTTGTAACATCATAAGTGCCGAGAAAACGGCACGTCAATAGTCATGCAACTTTTGTTGTGGCATCAAAGTTCGATGTGCTAGGATCGGC
The DNA here is from genome assembly GCF_037199735.1 of Oryzifoliimicrobium ureilyticum. NCBI lineage: Bacteria > Pseudomonadati > Pseudomonadota > Alphaproteobacteria > Hyphomicrobiales > Rhizobiaceae > Oryzifoliimicrobium > Oryzifoliimicrobium ureilyticum. The sequence continues at coordinate 117,800 of NZ_JBBBVQ010000009.1, forward strand.
AGCAATTGTGAGGAAAGGAAGAAAAATGCGGCAGGACAGCCGGCTTTCGCGCATGCTGCATGTGCTGATCCATATGGGCCGGCATGACGGACCGATGACATCGGAAATGATAGCGCAGATGCTGGATGCCAATTCCGTGGTGATCCGGCGCACCATGGCTGGCCTGCGCGAAAGCGGATATGTCACGTCGGTCAAAGGTCATGGCGGCGGCTGGACCCTGGCCCGGCCGCTGGAGGAGCTTACCCTTCTCGACATCTACCGCGCGGTCGGCGAACCCTCGGTCTTCGCCGTCGGCCCTGCCTATGATATGCCAGGGTGCCCCATCGAACAGGCTGTCAATGCGACCCTCGAAGGGGTGTTCACCGAGGCGGAACGGCTGCTGTTGAAGCGCTTTTCAGACGTTACGCTCGCCGACATCGCCAAGGGCTTTGCGATGGTCGATCATCACGCACAACAATGCGGCAAGAGCTAGCCGGGACACAGAGAGCCACAAACCTCGTAAAGCCGTTGAAGCATCACGACCCGCTTTTCAGCACCTTGCCGATAGCGTAGAAATGTCCGCCGGCGACATGATGGAGGCTGCGCCATTCGGGCGGAGCGGTTTCGAACTGCCAGTGACCATCGCGAAATGCACGCTCGTCCGCCCAGGCCGCCGTCACTTCACCGATGAAGAGGTCGTAGCTCTCCTGGATATGCGGCTCGCGCACGAGATCACAGGCGAGCCAGGCCGAACAACCCTCAACGAACGGCAGGTCATGACCAGGCATGTCAAAGAGCCTGACGCCGCAGTCGTCAAGCTTTGTAGGCTCTTCGTTGCGCGTGCGCGTTCCGACGGCGCGGGTCATATCCAGCTGCGCGACGGTCGGCACTTGGACGAGAAAACGGCCGCTTGCCTCGATCAAGGTCCTCGTAAAGCTACTGCTGTCGAGAACGACAGTCAGTTTCGGCGGGTCGATATCGAGCCCGCAGCACCAGGCAACGGCCATGACATCGTCGACGCCGTGATGGCGCCCCGAAACGAGGACCGTCGGGCCGTGATTGATGAGGCGAAAGGCCTTGGGAAGCTCGACGCGCCGGATATGTTTCATCATGGCGCTTTTTGCCCGACGGCCTCAGCCACTTTGGCAGGCGCCAGAATGCCCTGCTCGACAGCCAGCGCGATCAGTTTGTCGCTGAGCGCGCCAAGCGCGGCAGAAGCCTTACCGATCGGCTCCATGCGGCGATGCACATCCGTCGCCGTCACGCCATTGCTGTCCCAGGTCCCGCCATTGGTGAAGAAATTGTGCAAGAGCGGCTGCATGCGATCCATGGCATTGGCGAACCGCGCCTCGCTCGTTTGCTTCAGCTCAAATTCGTCCCAGAGCGCGCGAAACTCCTTCGCTTGATCTAGCGGCAGGAGCGCAAAGATCCGGTCGGCCGCCTTCAGTTCCCGCTCGACCTGGCTAACGCGCGCAACACTGTCGTAAGCAAAGGTGTCGCCAGCATCGATCTCCACGATATCGTGGATCAGCAGCATCTTCAGTACCTTTTGAAGATCGACAGGCTCATCCGAGTATTCGCTGAGCACCAAGGCCATCAGCGCCAGCTGCCAGGTATGTTCGGCATCGGTTTCGACGCGCGAGCGGTCCAGCAAAAGCGTCCGGCGCAAGATCGTCTTCAGCTTCTCCGCCTCCAGGATAAATGTAAGCTGGTCCATCAGGCGGCGATTGCCAAGAAAGCTTTCAAGATAATCGGCCGTGATCTTTTCGGACATGCTGCTCTCCATTCGATTGGCAGGCGAGACAGCAACGACCCCGCCGCCCGTCTTGCCTTAAGGCGAGATCGATGTAGCGCATAATTGCCCGAGTCGAACCTTTCTTTTCGAGAAATAGTTCTGGGTGATCATCTCACGCCATCATCCTCGGGCTTGACCCGAGGATCCACAACCCACGGCATGCCGCAACCCGTCTATCCCCAAGCAAAGCCTGCGGATAACGAGCAAACAACGGCTCCGCCGTTCCTCAATAGCCCTCGGCCATACCGGAAACGGCGCGGCTGTCGATGGCGCCGTTATAGCGCGCGCCGCCGCCCTTGCCGATGTCCTCCAGGCTGGCGCCGCCCACCAGAATGCCGGCCGCCTGCCCCCAGATCGGCCAGGATTTGTCGACGCCGACCTTATAGCCCATGCCGGCGAGAAGCTTCAGCGTATCGGGCGAGAGCGCATGCGGCTCCATGTAAACGCGGTCGGGCTGCCACTGGTGATGGATGCGCGGCGCATTGACCGCATCGGAAATATCCATGCCAAAATCCACGACATTGAGGATGGATTGCAGCGTGATCGTAATGATGCGCGAGCCGCCCGGGCTGCCGATCACCATGAAGGGCTTGCCGTCCTTGGCAACGATGGTCGGGCTCATGGACGAGAGCGGCGTCTTGCCGGGCGCAATGGCATTGGCCTCGCCCTGCACCAATCCATAAAGATTGGCAACGCCGGGTTTGGAGGTGAAGTCGTCCATCTCGTTGTTGAGGAGAATGCCAGTGCCGGGCGCCACGACGCCCGCGCCGAACGAGCCATTCAGCGTATAGGTGACGGCAACGGCATTGCCGTCCTTGTCGATGATCGAATAATGCGTAGTCTCGTGGCTCTCGCCGAAATCATGCGGTTTCAGATCGGCGGAAACGCCGGCGCGGTAAGGGTCGATCTTGGCGCGTATTTCGGCCGCATAGCCCTTGTCGATCAGCTTGCTGACGGGGTTTTTCACGAAATCGGGGTCGCCGAGCGCCGCATTGCGGTCGACATAGGCATAGCGCATTGCCTCCACCATCAGATGCACGGTTTCGGCCGAGCCGGAGCCGAGATAAGAAAGCGGATAGCCTTCCAGCACATTGAGGATCTCGCAGATGATGACACCGCCCGAAGATGGCGGCGGCGACGAGATCACCTGATAGCCCCGATAATTGCACTGGATCGGATCGAGCTCGCGCACTTTGTAATTCTCGAAATCCTGCTTGGCGAGAATGCCGTGTTTGTCCTGGCTTGCCTTGACGATCGCGTCGGCAATTGCGCCTTTATAGAAGGCGTCTTTGCCCTGTTCGGAAATGGACGATAGCGCCTTGGCCAGATCGGGCTGGACCAGCTTGTCGCCCGTCGCAAAGGGTTTGCCGTCTTGTTTGGTAAAGATCGCGGCCGTTGGCGCATCTTTGGCGAGCCGCTCATGGTCTTCGTTGAGGATCGAGGCATCGCCCTGCGAGAGCGTGAACCCGTCGCGGGCGAAGGTGATGGCCGGCGCCATCAGTTCCTCGCGCGGCTTGCTGCCATATTTTTCGCGCGCCAGTTCGAACCCGGCGACGGAACCTGGAACGCCGACCGCCAGATAGCCGTCGAGGCTGGCGCGCGGCACGATGTTGCCCTTGTCGTCGAGATACATGGTTTTGGTGGCGGCCTGCGGGGCGCGCTCGCGAAAGTCCAGAAAAGCCGTCTTGCCATCCTTGAGGCGGATCGTCATGAAACCGCCGCCGCCGATATTGCCGGCCGTCGGATAGACCACCGCCAGCGCATAGCCGACAGCAACAGCCGCATCCACCGCGTTTCCGCCACTCTTCAACACCGAAACACCGACATCGGTCGCAAGGTGCTGGGCCGTCACGACCATACCGTTTTCACCGGTAACAGGCGCGGGCGACGCCGCAAGAACCAGGTCGGCTGGCTGAACGGCCAGAGCGACCGCACTGATGAGAGCAACGAAGCGAAAGCGGGAATACGACATCAAGTTTCCTCCTTCAAAGACTGCGGACCAGGGGCAAGCCGCACACGGCCGCACACGCGGCCTTCGAGGTATTGAGGCGCGATCAGGCCCTGCGCATCAATCGAGGGTAGCTGTCCGACAAATCGGTGAGAATTCGCGGCAAAGCCCGGTGCGTCAATCAGAGAGAAGCAAGACCTTTACACATCCGTACACCTGCACACTGCCCTTATTTTTAAACTTATATCTTTAAGGCTAGATTGTTGTAAACGTCCAGAAATGTCTTGAAAGACCTGTTCCAATCGAAGGATCTGGCTGAAGCCCTTGCTGCCAATGTCATCGCTTGAACTTTTTCGGGCGAGGAGGCGACGAAACTTTCGATTGCCGCAAGCTCGGTTTCAGTTCCATTGAAATCAATTAAAAGTCCATTCTCGCCTGTTCTTACGAAATTATTGAGTGGTGAGATATCATTTGCAACAACTACCAGACCCGCCGCCAGAGCCTCAATCACCGTGAGGCCAAAACCTTCATATGCGCTCGCGGTGATATAGACGTTTTGATCCACGATTGTTTTTAAAAGCTCAGCATCGTCAAGCTCGCTACGGATCGTAATGCGATCAGCTACCCCTTCTTGTTTGATGATATCTTCTAGATAAGGAACCAGACCATCGAAGTCAGGGCCAGCTATTATAAGGGAGACATCAACGCCGCGCCGCTTTAACTTTGCGACAAGATTGATCGTTAAGTGGATCCGTTTATTGTCCGATATTCTGCCCCAATACAGCCAACGACGCAGACTTGTTTGATTGTCCCGATGAATCGAAAGATATCGTTCGACATCGACACCGTTAGCGGCAAGCTGGGTTTTGTCGTTCCTCTTTTGAAAGGTCAATGCGTCAGACGAACTGGATGCAAGTACATAGGAATATTGCTTGAGCATCAGCGGCGTGATCGCACTCCAGTAAAGCTTCTTCGCGATGGAGTCCTTGCTATTATGAAAAAAGCCGCCATGCGTGCTGAAGATCTTGATTTTGCCTTGACAAAAGAGAGCAAGGTTAAGGCTAATCGCAGCTGTCTGAGGATCATGAACGTGCAGGATATCGTATCCTGACGCAATCTTGCGCATGGACGGAATAAGGCCGATCAGTCGGTGGCCGTATACTGGCCTCCGCCATGTGATTGTTCCATACTGATTATATTCCTTCTCATAGCGCATTCCAGGCTCGACATGCAGGACGTCCGCAACAATTCCATTCCGGACACTCTGGCGAACAAGATTTGATATTACATTTTCGATGCCACCGATTTTCGGCTCAAATGTTGGCGTGATGTGAAGTATCTTCATACTACAATCCTAGATGATACTTTTATGGCGGGATTTCCGACATAGACCCCATGATCTTCCAAATGCCGAAAGGTGACGCCTCTAGCGCCTAGGACAGCAAAATCACCGACCTCCACGCCAGGCCCAACAAAAGCCTCTGCCGCAATCCAGCTTTTTTTGCCAATATGGATTGGCTTAACCACCAACTGAAAGTTTTCGTCGCGAATGTTATGGCTTCCAGCACATAGATGTGCGCCTTGAGAAATAATCGCACCTTCACCGATGTAGACGGGCGCCATGTTGTAGCAAATCACGCGCGCGGCGATAATGGAATTTTGCTCCATGAGAAGATTTGCGGGATACCAGACGCGGGCGGATCCCCTGACATCGCTTTTGCCGCGAATCGTCGCTCCAAAGGCGCGGAGAAGAAAGCGCCGCCACGGATGCATAGGCGGCGGAGTCCAGGATGCCAACAATAGCCAGGTCGCATTCCACATCGCTCGTATAAGACGATGCTTAAGCGGAAAACTAGGACCACCTTCATTCGGTTTAAACTTTTGTGCATCTAGAGGGGTCATAATCAGCCTATTTCAGAAGTTATCTCAAATTTTGAGAAATAAGCCAGCGCGCCATGCTGCCGGACTGACACACAAACGACCGGCTAGGCCGTTGAACCCCCGCACAGCGGTTTCCAAAAGCCAATGCTGGTTTTCAAGACAACGTGGCCGCTCCTTCCCCACAACTTCAACCATAGATTTCTAGGCAAGAATAGAATGAAATAGGCAATTTTAACCCTGCGATAAGAAGCTTATCCACAGGAGAACAGTTTTTTCAAGGAGATATAGAAATATTATTTGCCGCTTTAAATGCTTTTCACGTTAATCGAACCAAGAATTGCAGCGGCGCTTCTCCGTATAATTTAGAGGCAGCACTCTAAACCTTTATTTAATCTCACCAAGGCGAGCTCCGCACGAAGCTCACATGCTCGCCTTGGGCCGAGCGTGATGTTGTCTGAGGCACTCCGTAGTAGCGCCGGCGAAGATTGGCCGTGGCAATTCGCTGAGATCGGTCAAGCCCATTGCCGCCGACTTCTCGGGCAAATTGGCGGGATCGAAAAGGACTGAGCCAGGCCTTCCCCAACTCAGCCAGCACCGCCGCAGTCGCGACCATGCTCTCTCACTGCCGTGAACGCGCCCTTCCGGCAAACCTGATCTATGGGATAGATTTAGATACTGACAATCAACTGCCGAACGAAGCGCAACCCCAGGAGGCATGCATGCTGCACCATCTATCCTTCGGCGTTTCCGACATACAAATGGCAGCCGTCTTTTACGACGCCGTTTTGCAGCCGCTCGGCTTTGTACGGGTCTGGGAGGATTTAACGCCTGGTAATCCCGATCATGCCGTTGGATACGGTCAGGCAGGCGGCGGTGACAAGTTCACGCTCAAACAGCGTGACGCTGCCCATGCGCCGGGCGCCGGCTTCCACCTTGCCTTCTCAGCGCCCAGCCGTCAGGCCGTGGTCGATTTTCACGAGGCTGGCCTATCCCATGGCGGCAGGGACAATGGCAAACCGGGCCTTCGTCCCGATTACGGATCGTCCTATTTTGCAGCTTTCCTCATCGACCCGAACGGTTATGCCATCGAGGCAGTCCATAAGGGCTAAATGCCGAGCTTGGGGTCAACGACGCAAAACCGGCACCACTTCCTGATGGTGAAAGCGGAAATAGGCGGCGACTTTGGCCGACGCATTTGAAGTGCGATCATATTGAACGCCGACACGGCCGCGATAGCCCCAACGAACGATGCCCTCGATTGTGCCGATTTCCTCGCATTCAACAACCACCTTGCTTCCGGTACCGGCAATGCGTCCGTCTTCCAGATCAAGCGCCATGCCGTCGAGCGAAATATCGACGATACGGCCACGGGTGGAGAGATTGCGATATTTCAAAACAGCAGAGAGCCTGCAGCGACTACGCCTGGCACCTCTGGTCTTCATGCCCTTCACTGTCGATGTTGTACTTACAAGCATGCAGTTCCACCCATCTAAACACAATGCATCTGTTACTTACACGGGCCAAGTAAATCTTCAGCTTTTACAATCAGTAGCATTTGAAGTGTTTGTCAGATGACAAAGAAAAACACCCGCAGTCGGCCTCCTGCGGAATTTTAGACCTTGCGAAGATGTCTGCTGCGCGCCTTTCCGGCCTTGCCATTTCCAAAAAACCCGGTCTATAAACCGGGCACTCACCACGGACCCGGTGAAATTCCGGGTGGCTCTTCTGGCCGCCGATCCGCCAGACAACGCAAAACCTTGCATGATACCCCGCTCCCGTTGCGGCCTCTTCGCCATGCTTTGCGAGATCACACATTATGTCATTTTCATCCATCCGTCGGGATTGGTCCGCCAATCCTTTGCGCGAAATGCTGGCCGGCGCTGTCGCCACCTTTGCGCTTATTCCTGAAGTCATTGCCTTTTCCTTCGTCGCCGGCGTGGACCCGCAGGTCGGCCTCTTCGCCTCTTTCGTCATCGGCATCGTCATCGCCTTTACCGGCGGCAGGCCGGCGATGATTTCGGCCGCCGCTGGCTCCGTTGCGCTGGTTGCCGCGCCGCTGGTTCACACACACGGACTGCCTTACCTTCTGGCGGCGGGTTTGCTGGCCGGCGTCTTCCAGGTCATTTTCGGGCTTTTGAAGCTCGGCGTCCTCATGCGCTTCGTATCGAAGTCGGTCCGCACCGGCTTCGTCAACGCGCTGGCAATCCTCATCTTTTCCGCCCAGTTGCCGCACATCATCGGCTCGGATGCGGTGGCCTATGGCCTGCTCGCGGCAGGCCTTGCGATCATCTACCTCGCACCGAAACTGACAAAGGCGGTGCCCTCGCCGCTCATCTGCATTCTTGTCCTGACCGTCGCCTCGATCGGGCTTGGCCTTCATGTGCCAACCGTCGCCGACCTCGGCAAACTGCCCGATACCTTGCCGATTTTCGCCTGGCCCGAGGTTCCGCTGTCCCTCGAAACGCTGAAGATCATCGCAGGCCCTGCTCTGGCGATCGCTATGGTCGGCTTGCTGGAGTCCATGATGACGGCGAGCGTGGTCGATGACCTCACCGGCACGCCCAGCAACAAAAACCGCGAATGCACCGGCCTTGGCCTTGCCAACGCCGCCGCCAGCCTCTTTGGAGGCATTGCAGGCTGCGGCATGATCGGGCAAACGGTCGGTAATGTGAAATATGGCGGGCGCGGGCGGCTCTCGACGCTCTTTGCCGGCGTCTTCCTGCTGATCTTGATGGTGCTGCTCAAGCCATGGGTTTCGCAGGTTCCCGTAGCAGCGCTCGTCGCCATCATGGTGACCGTTTCCATCGACACTTTCGACTGGTCGTCGCTGCGCGCAGTCATCGTCCATCCTAAAATGTCGACCACGGTCATGCTGGCAACGGTCGCCGTCACGGTCTTGACTGCCAACCTTGCCTTGGGCGTAGCCGTCGGCGTGTTGATGAGCGGCGTCTTCTTCACCTTCAAGGTCGCCCGGTTGCTCGACATCAAGGTAGAGCGGGAGGATGAGGCAAACCGCCTCACCTACAAGGTTGCTGGCCAGATCTTCTTCGCCTCGGCCGATCTATTCATCGATGCGTTCGACATCGAAGAGGCGACCGGCATGAGCGTGCGAATCGACCTGACAAATGCCCATTTCTGGGACATCACCGCCATCGCGGCTCTGGAAAAGGTGATCGACCGCTACAAGGCCCACGCCATCCCCACTACGGTCATCGGTCTCAACCAAGCGAGCAGCACGCTGATGCGCGGCGTCGACAGCCAGATGGCACTGAAAGAGGTTTAGGTATTAGGAAGACAAAGACCTCAAGCAGGATGGACATTCCCGTCCTGCCTCTTCCTGCGGATCCTCTTGAGTTTCAGAGGCATTCGAATTAAAGTGGTCACTTATGACCACTTTGGATTTACGCTATGCCAACGATCAGCTTAAAAGATGCAAAAGCCGAATTCTCTTCCATCGTGGACAAGGCGGCTGCAGGTGAGTTCATCACTATTACCCGTCATGGGCGGGCAGCTGCAGTTCTCGTTTCCGTCAGCGCGGCAGAGGTCGCCCAAAAATCGCTTGCCACACAGCGCCCAAGTCTTGTCAAATTTTTGCAGGCATTCCCTGATGATCTTGACCTTGCCGATGAAGTCTTCGCTCGCAATACAAAGCCCTCGCGTGAGGTGGATTTGTGAACGGCTTTCTGCTGGACACGAACGTCATCTCGATGCTGTCCCCCTCGAAGGCGACAGTGAGCTCGGTCTTCGTGCGCTGGCTGGAAGAACAGGAGCGGCAAAGTGCGGTTTATCTTTCGGCAATCACGGTTCACGAGATCGAAAAGGGAGTGAGGTTGCTGCATTTGCGCGGTGCAACAGCAAAGGCTGCTGGTATCGACATTTTCCTTCAGGGCCTGATCACCGGTTATCACGACAGGATTTTGCCGATCAACACCGACGTGGCGCGACAAGCGGGACGCCTCGAAGCAAAGGCGATGGCAGCCGGTCATCATCCGGGCGCTTCTGACGCCATGATTGCTGCTACCGCTTACTTCCATGATCTTGTTCTAATCACAGTCAACCTCAAGCACTTCAAGCCGTTTGGGATCGATGTCAGGTCTCCGGACGATGCACATTCATGAAGAGATAGGCAGATCGATCCCCTTCCCCAGAGGGTGCGAAAGAGATGCCTCACTTCGTATTGGCCGCCAGCCGATGCCACCACCAGTCCGTGAGGTCCGGCTTTGCCTCGAAATAGGCCCGCCAGTCATCGAAAACGGATTCGGGATCAAGAGGAATGCCGGAGAGGTAAGGCCTTAATCGGTCGGTTGCGGGGTGGCCGCTGCGACGGGGATGTATGACATGTGGTTCGCCGGGTCCGGGCACGGTAAAGGTTGCAACCTCGGCCCCATCGATCAGTATCTTTTCGTCTAGATACCAGACGTGTTCGCGGTTTTTCGCATAGCCATTGCCAAGATTGCGAAAGCCGTCAGGGTTCGCGCCCTTCAGCCGTGCGCCATAGAAATAGACGGCGTCCCGATCGCGCGCGATGACGCTCTCCTCGCTCAGAAAATCGCAAGTAAGATCCCGGTGGTTCAGTCGTATGTCCGGGACGATGCGAAAGTCGGCCGGGCTCTTGGTACGGACCGTCTTGCGAGTGATATAATAGGCGCAGTTCCTGTCGCGGGCGTATCGCAGATTCAGCGCTTCGAATGTTTCGCGGTCTGCTCCCTCGACGATATACCAGTAGGCGGTGTTGCGGCTGCCTTGCCGTCCCTGCCCGTAAATATGATTACGGTCCCGCATCCAGCGCCCGCCGATCAGCTGAAACGATGGCGCATCGGCCGGGATAACCTGGCCCTTTTGATCGGTAAGCGCACGGCCGTTAAAATAGACGGTTACGCCATCATGCGTATAGGCACAAAGGCTCGCTTCCGCATCGATGCCAATCAGGGTGCAGGGCCACCCCCTCTCCGCAAAGACCCCGATATGCGGGTTCTGACGTACGGCTTTTCTGATATGCCAAGTCACGGACCGTAAGTTCGGCTCAACATCTTCCTTCAAGAACCAGCGCGGAGGCATCAGCAGGCGAGCAAGGCTTGCGTCGTCCAGATCGCCGAAATAGCCTTGCCTGTAGACATCGAGGCTTGTCGGTAGCCATTGATAGGCTTTGCGCAGCGCTTCCCATTCAGAAGGCGCAAGCTCGATAAGCGGCAGGACCTCCTCCTGACGGCGCCCGGTCGCCAGAAAAAGATTGGCTGCCTCGAAGAGGTCATAAGGAATGATCGGGATCGATCGATCGCCCAGCTGATATTCGGTCCGCTCGCTCATGACCATTTCATTTTAGGCAGAAACGTCTTTGGTCAAGCCTGAGGCGCTTATGCTCAGCGGTCGACAGGTTTGATCTCATCGCGAACCTGGCCGTGGGCGACAACGGCAAAGAGGCCTGTGCCGCCGATGACATTGCCGACCAGCGCCGGCAGGATGAAATCGCCGGCCGCATGCAGGAAACTTGTCTCGCCCGAAAAGGCAAGCAACCAGGCCTCCGCCGAACCGGCGACGACATGGCTGAAGCGGCCCATGGCAATCACGAACGTGATGAGCAGGATCACCCAGAATTCACTGCCGCGTGCATTAGGCAAGATCCAGGCGATGGAGGCAATGAGAAAACCGGCCGGTGTTGCAAGAAGAAGAGTGGTAAGAAAATCATGCGTCAGGATCGGCCGGGATACTGCCAGCGCCGCGTCGAGCTGTTCCGGCCCGATAATAATTTGATGCGCCATCAGCGCCGCCACCAGGAAGGTCCCGACCATATTGGCCGTAAAGACCGCCGCCCAAAGCCGCAGGAGCCGACCGAGATTGCGGGCGGTCGGATGCGTGGCGAACGGCAGCACGGCGGTGACCGTGGTCTCCGTGAAGAGCTGCAGCTTGCCAAGGATGACGATCACGAACCCGATCGTGTAGCCGAAGGAGACCAGCAGCTCGCGCCAGGGCGCATCCGGCAGGCGCATGTAAAGCGAGGCCTGCGCCAGACGCCGAAATGGCAAGGCCGGCTGCAAAGCCGGAAAATAACAGCGAACGGAGGGGACGGCCCAGCTCCTCGTCGCCCTGCAGGCGAACCACTTCATGCACGACTTTCGCCGAGCGGCCGCCGTTTTCGCTCACGGCGCGTTTGTCATCGTCGGAAATATTGCGGGAAGGCTGACGCTCGTGTTCGGCCTCAGCCGTATTCTCGTCCGCCATAGCGCTGTTCCACCCTTACCTGCGGCCGCCATCGGCCTGAGCGACAGAAACAGACTTGGGGCATGCTTTGTTTCATGAAGATTGAAAGTAGGCCGGTCTTTGGGGCCAAGATCAATGCGCCGGATTTCTCAGATCATGCTTATCGGGATGTACTCATTTATCGATATCTTAATCCATCGAGCGCATCTTTTTGAATTAGTTCTTTCTCATTACTTCATCGGATGGTTATCGTGAAAATAAGAATATCCACACGTTTGCTGATCATGGCGGCAGCGGGCATCGCGATAGTTTTCGCGATGGGCATCTTCAACTTCAGACAGATGGGCTCGGTGTACGAAGCCGCCTCCAGCACGCGCGAAGTCTGGCTGCCTCGAACGGAAAAACTGGACGCCATCCAGTTTACATTGCTGCGCTACCACACCACGACGATCCGCAAGGCGATTGCTGTCGATCCCGCCGAAATCAAGGGCTTGGACGACGAGTTCGTCGAAATGGACGCCTCCATCCCCAAGTCCTATGCAGACATGCGCGGGACGCTTTTAAACGATAAGGAGCGTCAGCTCTGGTCGGACTTCGAGCAGAAGTGGCAGACCTATCTGACCTATCGCAACAAGATCATCGAGGCTGCCAATGCCGGCAACCGTGATCTTGCCGTTTCACTGATCGCCCCGGCGCGTCAGCCGCTGGTCGATTGTTTCGTGGCTCTGGGCGAACTCATCAAGCTCAACACTGCCGGTGCCGACGCTTCGGGCCTTGCTGCCGCCGATGCCTATCAAACTTCGAACATCATTGCCGGCGGTCTCGTCGTCGTGGCGCTCGTGATCATGGTTGGCCTGGCGCTTTGGATCAATCGCGGCGTTACGGCTCCCATCAAGCGCATGAAGAGCGTGATGCTGACAATCGCCGATGGTCAGATCGACCAGCATGTTCCCGATACTGGCCGCGCCGACGAAATCGGCGAGATGGCCGGCGCCATCGAAGTCATGCGTCTTTCCGCTCTTTCCAAGCGCGACATGGAAGTTGAGGCGGAGGAAAGCCGCGTACGCCATGAGCAGGAGCGTGCTGCCATGCAGCGCCAGGCGGAAGAAGATGCCGAACAGCGCGTCTCGAATGCTACCCAGGCCTTCGCCACAGCGCTGAGCCGCCTTGCCGCTTGCGACCTCGATTGCGAAATCGGCCAGGAATTGTCGCCGCAATTCGAACCGCTGCGTGAAAACTTCAATACGTCGGTCGTCAATCTGCGAAATGCGCTGCTTGCTGTCGGCGATGTCGGCAGAGGCGTGACGACGGGCAGCGGCGAGATCTCGCAGGCATCCGACAATCTGTCGAAGCGGACCGAGCAGCAGGCTGCATCGCTGGAAGAGACGGCGGCCGCGCTTGCAGAAATCACGCAGAACGTAAAAGACACCTCGAACCGGAGCGGCCTTGCCCGCAACCTTGTGACCGATGCCCGCGCCCATGCGAAAACCTCGGGCGCGGTCGTGTCCAACGCAGTCGCGGCCATGGGCAAGATCGAACAGGCCTCGACGCAGATCAGCCAGATCATCAGCGTGATCGACGAGATCGCCTTCCAGACCAATCTTCTGGCGCTGAATGCCGGCGTCGAAGCCGCGCGCGCCGGAGAAGCCGGCAAGGGCTTTGCGGTCGTGGCTCAGGAAGTGCGTGAGCTCGCCCAGCGTTCGGCCAATGCCGCCAAGGAAATCAAGACGCTGATCAACAATTCGGAAGTTGCCGTCAGCGAAGGCGTCAAGCTCGTCAACGACACGGGCGAAGGCCTTGGCTCGATCGCCGCGCTCGTCGAAGAGATCAACGAGCATATGTCGGCCATCGCCCAGGCAGCCGCCGAACAGGCCTCCGGTCTTTCGGAAGTCAACACCGCCGTAAACCACATGGACCAGGCAACCCAGCAAAATGCGGCCATGGTGGAAGAAATGAATGCGGCTGGCGCGACGCTCGCCCAAGAAAGCCAGCGTCTCTTCGAACTCCTGTCGACCTTCCGCACAGGCCAGCAGACGCAGCATGGCGGCCATCGTCGCGCAGCTTAAGATCCGCAGCAAGGCGCGTTCCCCGCGGACGCGCCTTGCCGCCTTTGACCTCACCCGAGCAGGGTGTTCAGCCAGTCGCGCTATCAAGGTCTGCAAACACATCCTTGGCGGCAAAAAGTGCGTTCAGCGCGGCAGGAAATCCGGCATAAACAGCCATCTGCATCATGGTTTCGATGATCTCGTCCCGCGTGATGCCGACATTCAAGCCCGCCTCGATATGGACTTTCAACTGCGGTGTCGCGTTGCCCATGGCCGTCAGTGCAGCAATGGTCGCGATTTCACGCGCGCGCAGATCAAGGCCGGGACGGCTATAGATATCCCCAAACGGAAATTCGAGAATGTAACGCGCAAAATCCGGGGCTATATCGGCCAGCGCAGCGACGACCTTATCGCCGGCCTGACCGTCGATCGCGGCCAGCGCTTTCCTGCCGCGTTCGAGCCGGCTTTCTTCTGGGTTCGATGTCGATGGCGTCATGGTCTGTCATCCTCTGTTGTTGGCCGGCATAACCGGCGATCTTGGTGTTCGAGGACATCAAGGCAGGCGATGAGATCATCCACATGGGCCCGCACTTTCGCGCGGTGCCGTTCCAAAAGCGCTTGGCGTTCGGCTTCGGTCGCCGGCCCACGCTCGCGCAAAGCCGCGTAATGCAACATGTCGCGGATCGGCATGCCGGTTGTCTTCAGGCGATCCAGAAACTGGATCCAGACGAGGATGGATGCGTCATAATCACGGTGGCCGGATCGGCACCTGTCAGCATAAGGGATGAGCCCGATCCGCTCGTAATAGCGGATCGTATAGGCTGACAATCCCGAACGTTTCGCCAGTTCTCCGATCTTCATTCCACTGCCTTTTCGTTACGACGCTTCCAAGGCTAGGGGTTAGAGCGCGCTCTAAGTCAACAGCGAAAAATCGCTCTCTATCATATCAGCCGGAAAGAAGAGGCTTGAGCGGCAATCAGGCGGCCGCATCGCGCCGCGCGAACACTTCCTTGGCGATGAAAATACCGTTCATCGCAGCCGGGAAGCCGGCATAGACGGCCGTCTGCATCATGATCTCAATAATTTCTTCGCGCGTCACGCCGACATTGAGGCTTGCTTCGATATGGACCTTGAGTTGCGGGGCGGCATTGCCCATCGCAGCCAGCGCCGCGATCGTCACCATGGCGCGCGCCCGACGGTCGAGACCGGGCCGGCTATAAATATCAGCGTAGGGAAATTCAAAAATATGCCGCGCGAAGTCGGGCGCGACATCACTGAGCGAGGAAAGAATGTTGTTTCCAAGCTCGCCATGGATCTCGGAGAGGATTTCCCGACCCCGCTCGAACCGGCTCTTTTCGCCCTCGTCATCTTCATGTGCCATTTGCCATCATCTTTCCGCCGCATCGGCATGTGTTCCGCCCTATCAGAGGCATACACGCCAAGGTTAGCCGTTAAAGTGACGGCGATATGACAAGGCCTATTCGGAGCGGGTCTTCGCCCGCAGGCTAAGTTCACGAAGGTTGCGAATGGGCGTATCGGCAGGCAGGTTCACACCGGAGACCTTCGGCACGCCCAGACGCTGCGACAAATAGATGCTTGAATGGCCGCTGCACAGATAGGCGACGAAGCAGGCGACGGCGAGATAGACCGAATGGGTTGCCCCAAACAGCTCGATGCCCATGATCATGCAAGCCAGCGGCGTATTGGTCGCCCCGGCAAAGACGGCAACGAAGCCGAGCCCGGCAAAAAGATCCGGCGGCGCGCCGAAAAGCCCGGCAAGCGCGCTGCCAAGGCCGGCCCCGATAAAAAAGAGCGGCGTCACCTCCCCGCCCTTGAAGCCGGCGCTCAAGGTGACGATGGTAAAAAGCCCCTTCCAGGCCCAGCTCCAGTAATCGATATGCCCAGGCTGGAAGAAGCCGAGGATAGTTGCATCCTGAGGGTTGGGAGACCAGACGCCGAGGCCAAGATATTCGCGCGTGCCAATGAGATAGCAAAGGCCGATGAGGATGGCGCTCGCCAGAACCGGGCGCAGCGGCGCATAAGGCAGGAGCGCCTTATAGGCGGCCGAGGCCTTGTGCGACAGCTCGGCAAAGGCGCGGGCGGCAAGGCCGAAGGCAACGCCTGCGATCACCACCTTCGCCATCAAAAGCGCATCGATGTGAACGCCCGCCGGCTCGCCGACGCCGCCAAGATAGGCGATCGCATAGCGCACGTGACCGATGCCCCATAGATGACAGGTCCAGTCCGCCACGATGGCGGCGAGAAGGGCCGGCAGCAACGCTTCATATTGCATGCGCCCGATGGTCAAAACTTCCAGGGCAAAGACCGCCCCGGCAATCGGCGTGCCGAAGACAGCGCCGAAACCCGCTGCAATACCTGCCATGAGGAGTATGCGTGTTTCGGCAGGCGTCAGCCGGAAGAGCTTGCCGAAGGCGCTGGCGAGACTTCCGCCGAGCTGCACCGCCGTTCCCTCGCGCCCCGCCGAGCCACCAACAAGGTGCGTCAGCACCGTGGTGACGAGGATGAACGGAGCCATGCGCAAGGGCACGCCGCCGCCCGGCTGATGGATCTGGTCGACGATGAGGTTATTGCCCGCCTCGACCGACTTGCCATACATGCCATAGGCCCAGACCATGGCAAAGCCTGCAACGGGCATGCAGAAGATCAGCCAGGGATAGGCAAACCGCAGCTCCGTCGCGCGGTCGAGGCTCCATAGAAACAGCGCCACGAGCGATCCGACCACAACGGCCATCGGCACAACGGCGGCGATCCATTTGACGAGGTTGCGCAGCGGCTGGAGGCGCGGGTTTGAGATCGCAAAGGGGCTCATGCGCCGACACCTCCGCAAAAAGGCAAACATGCTGCATCTAGCGAAAATCGGGATCTTGGCTGAATTCCAGGCACGGCTCTACTCCTTCGCTTGACCTGCGGTGAGTAGGAGTCATCAGCTTCATCGAGGAAGCGGTTCGGCTTGATGCCCGGCAGAATCCATTACCGTTGTCAGATGCATAGGAGATGGCCGGCAGACCTGTCAAGATCGTGGCAAGCCATTCGACCGAAAGCGAGATATTCGGTAAACTGCGCCCTTCGCCAATCCACGAACAGAGGTCCGCTTAGGCAACAAAGCGAGAGCGGGAAAAGAAAGACAAATCCATGACTGTCTTGCGCATCGTGCCCAACCTCGCCGCGCCGGAGCTAGATCATCTCAGGGCGTTCTATGCTGATCTCTTCGATCTTGAGGTCGTCATGGACCATGGCTGGATTGCCACGCTCTCCTCCGGCAAAAGCGCACTGACGCAGATCAGCATTGCCAGCGAGGGCGGGTCGGGCACGCCGGTACCGGCGCTTTCGATCGAAGTGGACAATGTCAAGGAAGTTTATCGCCGGGCAAAAGAGGCTGGTCATGGCATCGCTTACGAGATGGCGGATGAACCCTGGGGCGTTCGCCGCTTCTTTGTGAAGGACCCGGCCGGAACCTTGGTCAATGTGCTGCAGCACATGAAATAGACTGCGCGCCGCCCGACATCAGCCAGGCGGCGCGCATCGATGATCGTCAATCCCTTCCGTTTACCCGTCAGATGGCCGGAAAATCGACGTCGGTGCGGGCAACATTGTTCATCAGGTTGGTGAAGAAGTTCTCGGCCACGACGGCAACGATCTCGACGATCTGGGCGTCGGTAAAGCCGGCCGCGCGAACGGCATCGAGATCGGCATCGGAAACCTTGCCGCGCTGTTCGGCAACCCGGCGGGCAAAGGCGAGCGCGGCGGCAGCCTTCGGCTCTTCCGAAGTGCCTTCCCTTGCCTTTCCGATCTCCTCATGGCTCAGCTTGTTGAAGGTAAAGCCGGTGAAGCTGTGAGCGGCATTGCAATATTCACAGCCATTGACGGCAGCCACCGCAAGGGCGATCCGCTCCCGGGTCTTCACGTCGAGTGCCTTGCCGAGGTTCTGATTGAGGGCCGCATGGGCCGCGATCACGGCGGGGCTGTTGGACAGCAGACGGAAGAAGTTGGGAACGCTGCCGAGCTTGGCTTTGATGGCCGAAAGAACAGCCTGCGAACCTTCGGGGGCTGACTCGATAGCGGGAACTTGAATGCGGGACATGGATCTTTCCTTTCGTGAAATGAAGATTGTAGGTCGACGGTTTTCAGTCGATGCGTGCCAGACAAGGCATGGGCTTAAGCGCCCTCTCAGGCTGCGACAGGGATCGGGTTCTCGACGATACTCTGGTTGAATGCGTGGACAAGGGCATGCTCGTTTGCGCCGGGATTGTCACGGATCGGCTTGATGGCATCGACGATGATCTCCGGATCGTCGCCGGCAAGCTTGGCAATCGTCTGCTCGATGAAAGCGGGCAGCGACATGGCGCGCGGATCGCCGCTTTTGTAGATCAGGTCCGTATCCACCCAGGGTGGGGCGATTTCCTGCACCTGCACATTTGTGTTGCGCAGCTGGAAGCGCTGGGACAGCGCGAAGGAATGCAGCGCCGCCTTGGTGGCCGAATAGATGGCATTGCCGGCCGAAGGCACGAAAGCGAGAACGCTGGTCGTATAAAGCACGGTCGCTTCCGGCTTCGTCTTCAGATGCTCGATCAGCGCCGCGGTCATGCGGATCGGTCCAAGCAGGTTGGTGTCGATCAGCGATCTTGCCACCGCATCGTCAACAGGGCCGGAGACATCGTCGAAGGGCATGAAGCCGGCATTGTTGAACACGACGTTGAGATCGGGGTGATTGGCCACCAGTTCCTTTGCGGCCCGCTCGATGCTCTCGAGGCTGGAAATATCAAGCGCAATGGACGCCATGCCGGGATTGGCCGCCGTCACCGCTTCCAAAAGCGCCGTGCGCCGCCCGGAAATGATGACCTTGTTGCCCAGCCTGTGCAGGGCTTCGGCAAGGCCGCGGCCAATGCCGCTGGTGCCGCCGGTGATGAAGATGGTGTTGCCGGTGAGTTTCATGGACGTAATCCTTTGTTTGAGAAAAAATTGCGGAAAAGCTCAGGCCTTGAGCCCGAAGCGCGGCGCCGGATGGGTGGCCGAAAGATGCGGGCCGAGCGCACGGCGCGCTGCCTCGTAGTCGTTCCACAGCGCCACATCCTTCAGTGCCGGGATCGTGCTGGTTTCGCCCTGGTCGAGCCCGGCGAGCGCCGCATCGACCATATCTTCGGCCTGCATGACGATCTCCGACGGCAGATGCTCGATCGGCAGGCCGCCCAGCGCCCAGAAATCGGTGCGCGTTGCGCCCGGCAGAACGGACTGGGCGCGGATGCCCTGGCCGGCAAGCTCACGGTTGAGCGAGGTGGTGAAAGCCTGCACGAAAGCCTTGGTGCCCCCATAAACGCCGTTCAGCTGTTCCGGCGCGATGGCAACGATCGAGGCGATGTTGATGACAAGGCCGCCGCCGCGCGCCACAAAGCCCGGCACGGCTGCATAGGTGAGGCGCATCAAGGCCGTCACGTTAAGGCGCACCATCACCTCCATGCGGTCCACATCGCTGTCCAACAGCTTGGTGTGGGTGCCGATGCCGGCATTGTTGACGAGTGCCGTGATGCTGGCATCCTCGCGCAGCACCTTTTCAACGGACAAAAGATCGGCGGCATTGCCAAGGTCGGCCGCCAGCACTTCGACAGCGCGGCCCGTCTTGTCCGAAATGGCAGAGGCGAGTTGCTGCAGCTTGTCCTTGTTACGAGCAACGAGAATGAGATCGTAACCGCGTGCGGCAAGCCGGTCGGCATAGATAGCGCCAATGCCGGTAGAGGCGCCGGTGATGAGTGCAGTTCCGAGATTGGTCATCGGTAAGGTCCTTGCTTCGGGAGAGCGCTGTTGCTCTGACAAGCACGTTATGGACCAAAGCCTTCATGTCTGATATGACGTATAAACTACGTTTTTCGGACATCGCTTTTCGGAGGCTTTTATGCCGCATATCTCCATGGTGCTGACGCCGAGTTTCCAGTTCCTGGCGCTCGGCGTGCAGGCCGCCTTCGAACTGGCCAATGCCTTGAAGGGCGAGCCCTATTACACGCTCTCCATCGCCTCCGTCGAAGGCGGTCCCGTCATGTCGTCGAGCGGCTTTACCGTGCCGACGGTCAAGCTCACCGAGGTTGGCCAGGCCGATACGTTGCTGCTGATGGCGGGCCTGACGCCGCCTCCGCAACAGGACGAAGCCACGCTGGAAACCCTGCGCGCGATGGCGCGGCAATCGCGCCGGGTTGCGGGCCTTTGCACCGGCTCGTTTCTACTAGGACAAATGGGCCTGCTCGACGGGCGGCGCGCCACCACGCACTGGTCTTATGCGCGGCTGATGCGCGAGGCCTTTCCGAAGGTGCGTGTCGAGGACGACCGCATCTTCATCAATGAAGGTTCGGTCTGGACCTCCGCGGGGCTGACTGCCGGTCTCGACCTTGCCGTGGCGCTCGTCGAAAAGGACCTCGGGCGCGACATGGCAAGCGCGATTGCCCGCCGCCTCGTCATGCACCACCGCCGCGCCGGCGGCCAGTCGCAGCATTCCGAGCTTCTTCAACTTGCACCCAGCAGCGACCGCATCCAGAAAGCGCTGATCCACGCCAAGACGCATCTTGCCGATCCCCTGACGGTGGAAGAGCTTGCCGACGTCGCCGCGCTTTCCCCACGCCAGTTCAGCCGCGCCTTCCGCGCCGAAACGGGCCAAACCCCGGCCAAGGCAGTAGAGCAGATCCGCCTTGAAGCCGCGCGCCTGATGATCGAAGAAACCCGCCACCCCCTCGACCAGATCGCCCGCGAAAACGGCTTTACGGACCTGCGCCGCATGCGCGAAGCCTTCATGCGCCAATACGGCCAACCCCCGCAAACCCTGCGGCGGCTGGCAAGGGCGGCGTGAGGGGGGAGTTTGCAGGCCCAGCCATCGCGACGGGATGAGCGCTGTCATATTGAGGAACTCGCTGGTACCTCTTTAGTGTGATCAACCCCGAAAGAGGCATCTGCCAAAACGAGATTGAGAGAAGGCAAACAAAGGCATTGGCGAAAGGCTTATATCTGGAGGCTCCCGCAACTGTCTCAAACGAAGGAGAGGATTACCTTCTCAGGGCAATGGCAGCAGAAGGCGAACATAAAAAGCTCGATATAGACGATCTGAGACACCCATGGCTAATCAGGACCTTAATCAGTGAAAAAGCTAAGAAGTATTCTTTTTTAACTTTTGTTCGGATTTATCTATGTGATGGCGGTCAAAGGGCCGGTAGATCGATATTTCGGGCTGCAGCCCTCCACTCCTCTTTCGCTCATAGTCAATCTCATGGTGATTGCCGTTATAGTTATCTTATTTTTCATAGCGGTCTTTATATTTCAGACCTTACTTATATTGGGGAAATATCTCTTCATCGACAGGATACGTTGATAATACCACCAAGGAATTCGACCGGCTGCTGAGCGTATCAGGACCTGCGGATTTTCGTCGCAGAGCAGTTGGAACTGCCGGATGAAGCCGAGGGAAGCCCACCGAAGCACGCCGATTTTCGGGCAGGCAAAAAGGTGTTTGCGACACTTTGGCTATCCCGACCATCAATGGGAAATGGTAAAACTAACGCGCGATCAACAATAGACGTCGATCTCTGCCGAACCCCCATTTTTCCAACCGGCTTCGGGGGCTTAGGGGCAAGCAGGGCGGCATACAGGTCCGCTTGCCGCGCTCGATGAAGCCACGGCTTTGAGTGCCATTGGCGTCGATGGCCTCTGGGATGCCTTCGGCGATGAAACGGCAAAGCTGATGGGCGCCGGGGCACGCTATCTCGCCGCGCTCTGGGACGCAGCCTACACCGTGGCCGCATCTTCCCTGCCCGCCGATGCCGGCGCGATTGCGGAGGCAGACCTTGCGGCCAGCTATCAGGACCAGAACTTCGTTCCGTCCTTAACGCTCGATAAGGTCGGCGTGGTCTTGAAGTCGTGAGACTCGGACAGCATCCAAATATTAATTGACTAGGAAACAAAATATGTTAGTTTCCTAGTCAACAACAAGGATATCTGGCGTGGCGATCTCCGCACTGACCGATCATACAGGATTTTGGCTGCGAATGGTGTCGAACGCTGTCTCGCATGAATTCGCCGGAAAAGTCTCAGCCGAAGGCGTTACGGTGGCGGAATGGTCTTTCATGCGCGTGCTGTCCGAGGCCGAGGCCACGGCGCCCACGGTTCTGGCGGAAAAGATGGGCATGACGAAAGGGGCGATCAGCAAGCTGGCGGAGCGATTGCTGGCAAAGGAATTGATCCAGAAGTCTAAAAACCTGGAGGATGCGCGGGCGCATAGCCTGTCTTTGACGGCGATAGGACGCGCCAAGCTGCCAGTCCTTGCTGCCCTCGCCGATCAGAACGATGTCGCCTTCTTTGGCGTATTGACGCAGGAAGAGCATGAAACGCTACGCTTGATCCTAAAACGCCTTGCCGAGCGGCGCGGCCTTAAAACCATCCCCGTGGATTAAAACCCACCAATCCGAAGACGAAGAACAGAGGAAAGGAACCCGCTATGGACGCGGAGAAGAGATCAATTGCCGAATTTTGCCTGAATGCCAGCCACGACGGAAGCCTTGGTTTTCCTGAGATCGTCGGTACACTGATAGAGGCCGGCTTTGAAAGCTACTGCGTCGATTTTCGGCGAAAGAGCCAAAGCTATTATCTTCCGGATGGAGACAGCATTACCCTGTCGCTGCCATCATTATCGTATCTTATTGCTCCTACCTTCAATGCCGCAGAAATGGGCCGTCTGGTTCGCTGGGCGCAGGACAACCCGCCCGACTACCGCTATTTCGCCTTCTGCGAAAAAGCCGCAGCGGCCGGTTGCGCAGGCTACATGGTCTCCTTTCTGGGCTGGCGCGTCGTCTACTTCGGCCGCACCGCAGAGATCCATGTCGAACACTTTCCGGGGTAGAAAGATAAAGGGCGCAGGTTCCGCTGCTCTGTTCACAGGCTGCTTAAAACATCCGCCGCCAACAGGCTGAACATCCTGAGGTCGTGAAAGGCATTTTTGAAGTAGGCTTTCTGGCGCAGCGTTCCTTCGTAGCGAAAGCCTGTCTTTTCCAGTACGCGGTCGCTGGCTGTGTTGCCGTTCAGCGTCCAGGCTTCGATGCGGTTGAGCTTGAAAAGCGCAAAGCCGCACTCCGTGACAGCGCGCGCAGCTTCCGTCATCAGGCCCTTGCCCCAGGCGGAAGGCGTCAGTTCATAGCCGACCTCGCCGCTTTTCGATGGTACCGCGATCCAGTTGAAGCGGATGGCGCCGATGACGCTGCCGGACGCCCTCTCCTCGATGATCCAGGCGCATCCCTTTTGCTTGGCAAAGACCTCGCACATCCATTTGACCGCCCTTTGCGTCTGCGCCTTGGTGGGCTGGTCCGGAAGGTTGGAAGTGCGCGTCACCTCCGGCTGCATCAGAATGGCATGCATCGCCACGTGATCGGAGAGGCGCGGCGCGCGCAGGACGAGCCTCGATGTTACCAGCTCGGGGAAATCGCCATCGAATGCGCCCATGTTCCCTGCTCCTCCAGTTCATCAGCGGTCATTGCCCCATCGCTTCTTGAAAAGCCGTGAGGGATCGTGAAACAGTGAGCTTACGCTCTTTGTTTCACGCTACAAGGATGGATCCATGACCGCACCTCTCCATTTCCTCGGCCTGCCGGATCGCCTTTCTGACGCGCCGCGCATGGCGATCTTTGGCGCCGGACATGGCACCACCTATGCCGGCAGGGACAGCAGTGGCCATGCGCTCGCCCCCGATGCCATCAGGGCAGCCAGCCGGGACGATGCCGGGCTGATCGACCATTGGGATTTTGACCTTGGCGGCCCCCTCTTCAATGGCAAGCCGGTCTGCTGCGTCGATCTCGGCAATGTCGATACGGTGATGCATGAGAATGAAGCCAACCGGGCACGGATCGAGGCCAAAGTGCGCGAGGTGCTGGCATCAGGCGCAGTGCCGATCATGCTGGGCGGGGACGATTCCACCGTCATTCCCTTCGTCAGCGGCTTTGCCGATCACGGCCCGATCTTCATCGTGCAGATCGATGCGCATATTGACTGGCGCGATGAGCTGGCGGGCGAGCGCTTCGGCTATTCGAGCCCGATGCGCCGCGCCAGCGAGATGGCGCATGTCAACGGCATGCTGCAAGTCGGTTTGCGCGGCGTCGGCAGCGCCAGGATCGAGGAGATCGAGGCCGCGCAAAACTTCGGCAGCCGCTTCATCACCGCGCGCGAAATCCATTCAAAAGGCATCAACGAGGCATTGCGCCACGTCCCGGCGGGCGCCAATGTCCTCGTCACGCTGGATTGCGATGGGCTCGACCCCAGCATCATGCCGGGCGTTGCGGCGCGCAGCCCCGGCGGGTTGACCTATACCGAGGTCACAGAACTGATCGCCGGGCTTGGCAAGCGGGCGGGGATCGTTGGCTTCGATCTCGTCGAGCTTTATCCGCCGGCCGATCTCAGCGGCCTCTCGGCGCTGACGGCCTCGCGCATTCTGGTCAATGCCATCGGCACAATCGTCCGCAACACGTAACGCTGCTGCAGCCTACTGATTGGCCATTGTGACGTCGCAGAGAAGATCGATCTGGCCGTCCGGCGGATCGCTCAAGAAAAGCTTGCCGATGGTTTCGCCTGAGGGCGGTGGGAAAAGAACTTGCAGACGGCCGCCTCGGCTGTTGGAGATCACGAAAAAGAATACGCCATCCGGCCTTTCGATCCGCAGCGACCAATCGCGGTCCTTGAAATCGGCAAAATCGGCGGCGATCGGACCGCTCACCGATATCAATTCTGCCTTGCCGTGCCCCGGCAAGCGAAAGACTATGACGCTATCGCCCTCCTTGCAAGACAAGCTCTTGTCCGCTGCGGCGGCGGGCAGTGCAAAACAGGAAAAAGAGGCAAAGCACAAGCTCATGCAGTAAATAGCGGACCATACAGCCTTCACGAGAGCGACCCTTTCACAATTAGATAAAAGCCGAGCAAGAGAAACAAGACCGAAACAAAAACGATCGTCATGCTCGCAAGCGTGACATCGCCCGCCTGCAATTGCGTCGCCGCCAAAAGCACGAGACCGCTCAGCAGAATGAGGATCTGGCCGACGACATAGGCAAGATTGCCCGCTACGATGCTCAAAAGACCGCGCAGAACAATCGCTATCGACTTGAATCCATGCAAACCGCAGTCCCCCGCGCGCTCCACATCGTCATGATGCCAAACGCCTGAAAATAGCAGTCGGCAACCTCGCGGCAACCTCAACTTAAAGGATAGGCCTTGAGAACCTCAATCTCAGTCATGTCCGCCTGTGGCCAGAGCTGCAGAAGATAGTGATCGCTGCCCTCAAGGCCATCCTCGCTCAGCGTATCAAGGCCAGAGAAATTTGCGCGCACGCCGATGCCGCCCGCCCGCACCGCAAGATGCGGGGCCGCCTCCTCGGCATCCGTCATGCCGGCCAGCACCAGTTCGCCGCTCGGGCAGGCGAAACTCGCTTCCGCGACATGCTGGAAGGCGGCAAAATTCAGCGCCGGCTTATGGTTATGCCACTCGACGCGCAGCGGAACCTTCATATTGCGGGCCGTGTGAAGGATAATGCTGTAAGGCCCCGCCATCAGCCGCCGCGCCAGAACCTCGTCCGAATAATCCTCCGGCAATTGCGGATGGCCGCTGTCGCGCAGATAGATCTGGAAGTAATCAGCGAATAGCTCGCCCTGATAGAGATTAATGATCATTTATACCTCCGTTTCTATCGATCGCATACAGTCTGCCTTTCGATCAAGGCAGCCTTGTGAAGGACGGTGCGCGACAAGACAGAACAGCCTTGCGTTCAGGCCGGCTTTGCGAAAGGCGGCAAAAGATGCTACATCGGCGATGCGGCATCGGCCATCTGGACTTGGAATGCCGCGTTATCTGATTGGAGTGCATAGCCGTGAACAAGATCCTCTCCCCCATCACCCCTTCGGTCATGTCGCGAGATGTCTTGTCCTATGCCTTCCTCCATTTCACTTTCGGCGCTCTCCTGGTCCAAGCCTGACGGCGAGCCGCTTTTTAACAATCTCAGCCTCAGCTTCGGCCAAATCCGCACAGGGATCGTCGGTCGCAACGGTGCAGGCAAATCGACCTTGCTGCGGCTGATCGCCGGCGAGCTCACGCCTTGGTCCGGCACGATTGCGCTTCACGGCACGGTGGCGATGATGCGCCAGGATGCCATGGAGAAGCCATCGGAAACGATTGCCGATCTTTTTGGCGTAACAGCTGCACTTCGACTACTGGAGCGCGCCGAAGAGGGGCTCGCCTCGGCAGACGAACTTGCCGACGCCGACTGGACGCTGGCCGAAAGGCTCGATGCTGCCCTGCAGCAGGTGAGGCTTTCATGCTCCGCGGAAACACCGCTTGGCGTGCTCTCCGGCGGGCAGCGAAGCCGCGCGGCGCTTGCTGCTCTCGTCTTCGCCAAGCCGGATTTTCTGCTGCTCGACGAGCCCACCAACAATCTCGACCGGAGCGGCCGGGACGCAGTCATCGACCTCATCCGGCGCTGGAAAGGCGGCGCGCTTATTGCCAGCCATGATCGCGAACTTCTGGAAGAGATGGATGCGATCGTCGAGCTGACGGGTCTGGGAGCCAGCAGCTATGGCGGTAATTACAGTGCGTTCCGCGCGCGCAAGGAGATCGAGCTGGCAGCCGCGCACCACCACCTCGGCACTGCGGAAAAGGCAAAGGCCGAGGCAGCAAGGCGCGCCCAGGAGGCGGCCGAGCGAAAGGCACGGCGCGACAGTGCCGGCCACAAGGCGCGTGCCAAAGGCGACCAGCCGAAGATCATGATGGATGCTTCAAAAGGGCGAGCCGAAGCCTCCGGAGGGGCAGGTGCACGCCTGCGCGAAGCAAGGCGCGAGGCTGTCCATGATGCGCTGGAAGCGGCTCGCCAGAAGATAGAAGTGCTCCAGCCGGTTCACATGGACATCCCCTCGACAGGCCTGCCCCAGCAACGGCAGGTCCTGAGGTTGACGTCTGTCACCGGCGGCTATGACGCGACGAGCCCCATCATCCGCGACCTGTCGCTTTCCATCCTGGGACCAGAGCGCATTCTCGTCCAAGGGCCGAATGGCAGCGGCAAGACCACACTGTTGAAACTCGTGACCGGCCAACTTGCCCCGCAGACGGGCAAGGTGGAACGGCTGGTGCCCTTTGCGATGCTCGACCAGCATGTCGGTCTGCTGGACCCCAAAAGCTCGCTGCGCGAAAACTTCCAGCGACTGAACCGGACGGCAACCGTTCATGCTGCCCATGAAGCGCTCGCCCGCTTCGGCTTCAGGGCCGCCGATGCCTTGCGGATCACCGGCACGCTCAGCGGCGGTGAGCGCCTGCGCGCCGGCCTTGCCTGCACCCTCGCCGCAAGCCCCGCTCCAATGCTCCTCATCCTGGACGAACCGACCAACCATCTCGATCTTAACGCCATTGCGGAACTGGAAGCCGCTCTGTCGGACTATGACGGCGCGATGCTGGTGGTCAGCCACGACGAGGCCTTCGTTCAATCGCTGTCGATCACACACGTGGTGCGGTTGGGCGGCTGAGAATATTGCCGTCACATCCTGATGAGGATCGAAGTCTATGCTCAACTTTACATGATGAGGCAAAACAATGGTCGTCTCGACACAACCTCGTTTCTACTTGGCGTCCGAACAACATGTCGATCATCTTGTTCAGTTAGACACGTTGGCACAGAGGGATCCAAAGCGCGAGGAAGACATTAAAGCCTGGGTTGAAGCACGAAATTGCTATCTATGCGAGAGCGACGGCGAGGTCGTTGGGTATGGCGTTCTCACCCGCAGCTTTTTCGGCCACGCGTTCATCGAGATGGTCATGATCTCGGAAAAGCGGCGGCGCTCTAGCTTGGGAACAGCACTGGTTTCATATTTCCAGGCTCTTAGCCAAGGCTCGAAGCTTTTCACATCGACCAACACATCCAATCTCCCAATGCAATATCTTCTCCTCAAGACTGCCTTCAAGCCGAGCGGCTATATCGAAAATCTTGACCCTGATGATCCTGAGCTGATCTTTTTCTACACCGATGCAGGTGACGCGCACGCTAGTTGCTCGGGCCCAAACGAATACGCAGCAAGCTCTTCCCATAAATAGAATCTGCGGTTCGAAGCGGACACACCTTTTCCTGCTTTATCATCAATCCGTCTCCCCCGCCTGCCAGCCAGTCTCAGCCGCCCAACGGTCGGCGCGCTGCAGGATGGACCAGATGACCTCGGATTTTCCTTCGGTATAGGCGAGCCTGTCATCGCGGAAACTTGCCGCCAGCTGACGCTTCACGGCCTCGTATTGGTGACAAGCAGCTGCATGATTGCGCAGATAATCGCGAAACAAAAGGGCACGCTGCTCGTGCCAGCTTCCTGCGATGCGCACATGGATATGGGTTCGTTCGGCTCCCGGCATCTCGCGAAAATAGCGCTTTGTCAGCTCGGTATTGTCCGCTCGCCACAGATAGCCAGCCTGACGCAGAGGTTCCGCGATGTTCGCGATCGGTTCAAAGTCAGCAACAGAAATCTGTATGTCGATAATCGGTTTGGCGGCCAGACCTTTGACCGCCGTAGAGCCGATATGATCGATGCGCAGTGCGAGGCTTCCCAAATGTCGGCGAAGTTGCCTTGCTTTCTCGGTGAAGGCCGGATGCCAGTCCGGCGACCACTCGCAAAGAACTACGGATTCCCTCTTCGCCATATTGCCGCTCTACCTCAGCATAAGAGCACTCGGTCGGCCGCCTTGCCTCGATTGGCTGACGAGCGGTAACGGCCGTTAATGCTGCTTGTCTCTGCCAGACAGGCTTGAGGCCCTCATGGCTTTCATCACCTGATACGCAGACGGCCACTCATAACTCGATGCCAAAGAGCCTTGTAATGAAACTGGCAAGCCAAAAGTCAATCTGCCCGAACGGCACAACATATGAGAGAAACGCGATGATGGCGGCCGACAGATTTATCAAGACAAGGCCGAGAGCCGTGCCGAGCGCAACACCGACCAGCGGACGGGACGGATAGCGCGCAAGCGAGCAGGCACAGCCGAGAGACAGAATGCCGAAAATTAAACCCAGCGCATTCGCTACAATCGACGAGGTCACGAGTGAGCGATCTCCCTTTCCAATGACTCTGACGAAACTATGCCATCCTACCAGCAAACGGCAATCTTATCTTTGTTGGCGAATGTGCTCGACCAGCGCCCGCAGTTTCGGCGTCAGATTGCGGCGACTTGGATAATAGAGATAAAAGCCGGGGAAATAGGGGCTGAACTCTTCAAGCAGCGAAATGAGCCGTCCCTCTTCCAGCAGGGGGCGAAAGCTTGCTTCCATGCCGAAGGAAATGCCGGCACCGGCGCAGGCAAGTTTGATCATCAGCGCCATGTCATTCGTGGTGAATTCCGGCTGGACGGAAACGGAAAACTCCGCGCCGCCTTCGGCAAATTCCCAACGATAGGGCGCAACCTCTGGCGATGGCCGCCAGCCGATACAGTAATGATCGGCAAGCTCGCGCGGATGGGTGGGCGTGCCGGCACGGGCGAGATAGCCTGGCGCCGCAACGACGAGTTGGCGCTGCTCGCCGGATACCGGCACGGCAATCATATCCTGCGCAATGACCTCCCCAAGCCGCACGCCCGCGTCGAAGCCGCGCGCCACGATGTCGAATTCCTCGTCCGTCACGGTAATGTCGATCTCGACTTCTGGATAAGCGGCAGCAAAACCAGCCAGCATATCGCCGGATAGAAAATCCTCGGCGATGGAAGAGACCGCAAGCCGAAGCCTGCCGCGCGGCACCCGACCGCCCTCCCCAAGCGCCGCAAGCGCAGCAGTCACCTCTGTCAGTGCTGGCGCGATCTCCGCGTAAAGACGCTCGCCTTCTTCCGTTAGGCTGACGCTGCGCGTCGTGCGGCGCACCAAGGCGCAGCCGAGATCTTCCTCAAGCTTGCGCATTGCCTGGCTGACGGCTGAACGACTAACGCCGAGCCGATCCGCCGCAGCACGGAAATTCCGCTCTTCCGCCACCAGCCGAAAAATCGACAGCAGGTTGAGGTCTGGGATCATTGGTTAGCACCGCTTACCATTCTGGTTATCAAAGCCCAACTTACCAAAACAATTCAGGACGTCTATCTTTCGATCATGGAAGACGGGCTTTTATTGCTACTTCCTCGCGCCGGAATGGACCGGCCTAACATTCAGACCGATAACACTGCCCCGGACGAGCGGTCTTGCTCGCCCGTCCGCTGTCGGCTTTTCGAAAGGAACACACCATGACGGACCAGAAAGTCGTTCTCATCACCGGCGCTTCGAGCGGCATCGGCGTCGGCATTGCCAAGGCGCTGGCCGGCGGCCCCTACAAGCTGATGCTGGGCGCGCGCCGCACGGATCGTCTCGCCGCGCTTACCGACGAGTTGCGCGCTGCCGGCACCGAGGTCGAATATCGCCGGCTGGATGTCACCGATCAGGCCGATGTCGCAGTCTTCGCCGAGGCGGCCCGTCAAACCTTCGGCCGCGTCGATGTCATCGTCAACAATGCCGGCGTCATGCCGCTTTCCCTCATGGCCTCGGTCAAGGTCGGCGAATGGGATCAGATGATCGACGTCAACATCAAAGGCGTGCTCTACGGCATTGCCGCCGTGCTGCCGGAGATGACGGCGCGCGGTTCGGGCCACATCATCAACATTGCCTCGATCGGTGCATTGTCTGTCTCGCCAACGGCAGCCGTTTATTGCGCCACCAAATTTGCAGTCCGGGCGATCTCAGACGGCCTTCGCCAGGAGCGTGACGACATCCGCGTCACCTGTGTTCATCCGGGCGTGGTGGAGAGCGAACTGGCCGGCACGATCACCGACCCGGTGGCCGCCGAAGCCATGAAGACCTATCGCGCGATCGCATTGCAGCCTGAAGCCATCGGCCAGGCTGTGCGCTACGCCATCGATCAGCCTGACGACGTCGATGTCAACGAAATCGTCGTCCGCCCACGACGCTCGGCCAATTGACCGGCGTCCTCAATCACGCGCGCACCGCGTGGGAGGAGAACCTGAAATGCTAACACCGATCCTGATGGCCGCAAGCTTGCTTGCGGCTTCCTCACCAGCGACTGCCCAGGAGAACAAAATGAGCAACGAACAAGCATCGCATCCCTATGTCGGGCTCTGGTCGACCGCCGACAACCTTATCCGGCATCGCCTCTTGCCGAACAACCGCTATGACGAGGCGCGCGGCCGGCGCGAGAGCGCCTATCAGGGGCGCTACCTCGTGACAGGCAACCATATCGACTATTGGGACGATACGGGCTTTACCGCCGACGGTGATTTCATCGATGGTGTCCTGTATCATGGCGGCATGATCCTTTACCGCCAGCCGGAATAATGCCTTGACGGGCTGCGGTTATCGCTCGACGACGACTTGCGTGCCCGGCTGCACGATCTCGTACAGATGTTCGACATCTTCCCGGTACATTCGAAAGCAGCCGCTCGAGGCATTTCGCCCGATCGAAGACGGGTCATTCGTGCCATGAATGCGCAAAAGACCATCGGCCAGATAGATCGCGCGCGTGCCGAGAGGATTGGACGGACCTGGTTTGACGACGGCGGGAAGACGCGGGTTCTTGCGCCGCATTTCAGCCGTCGGTCGCCATTCCGGATATTCCTTCTTCGAAACCACGCGCGTCGTCCCGAACCACTGCTTGCCTTCGCGGCCCACAGCGATCGGATAGGCAAACTGCTGCCCTGAAGGATCCGTGTAATACAGCGTGTGGGCGCTCGTGACGATCAGGATCGTGCCTGGCGCGGCGCCCTGCGTCTGCGAGTGACGGCGATAGGGTGCCGGCCGATATTGAGGGCCGCCATATTGGGGCCTTTCATATTGCGGCGCTCGATCATAGTCGTATTCGGGGGCAGGTTCCGGCGCATAATAGGGATCGTCATATTCATAGACACGATTGTCGCGATAAGGCTCGACATATGGGTAATACTGAGCCATGGCCTGCAATGCCGACAGCAAGAAAAACGCTGCTGCCGCGATCATCCCTAATCTCATCGTGTCTCCATTAATGCGAATTCTTTCCGTCGAGGATATAGGGGAGCGAATTGAAAGAAACAAAGCGAGGCAAACGCCTTCGCGATATCGTGACCGGTTTGCTGTCAGAATGGTGAACGTGTGATGCTCAAACTTTGATGCAAGGCGCGAAGGGCACGACATCGCGACCAGTCTAAAGCACACGCTTACCAGTTCGTACTGACGAACAGGTCTGCCGATCATGCCAATAAGCGGGACGGAGTGCGATACCGTCTTGCGCGCGATCAGAACGCGGCGCGGCGCCCACGGAAGGTCAGCGGCGGGGGAAGCTTTTCGTGCACAGCCGCCAGTTGCTCCAGCCATTCAGCCAGATCATCGGGAACTTCTTCGTTGCCTGCCTCCATGGCCTCGATCCAGGATAGCTCGCATTGCAGGGCGGAAGCCAGATTGATCGGCGTCCAGCGAATACGAATCAGGCATTGTGTAAAACGTTCGGAGGTCATGGATCAAACCCTCGCATGCCGGGCGCAGATGTCAAGCTTGTCCGCAAGGTCGAAAGCCGCACATCCACAGGGCTTTTCGGCTATTCTTCTGGCGGCTTCGGCAAGGGCCGCCAATGGGTTGGCGTCCATCCGTCCGGCAAGCCCTGCCAGTGTTCGATCTCCTGCTCGGAGCCCTGCAGCTTGCGTCGCACCAGCCGCACATCCGGCCACCGCCGCTCCTGATTGCCGGCGGACTCGCCGGACGGCAGCTTTTCACGAGTTGCCCAAACGTCGACATCGACGTTGAGCGGAATTGTCTGAATCGTGTGCCATTTTGCCATAGTTCAACCGTGCCCAGTCCGCCATCGGCGCCATCATAGCAGCCGGTTCATATTAGCTTTTATCAATGCAGTTTCGGCCCGCAAAGCCACCCGCTCTTAAAACTGCTCGAATTATGTCGCCATGCCGTTGTTATTCGGACACTGTGTCATTTTGTTATCACCTCAGCGCGTCACAGCCTCCGCAGCCACCCGCGAAGAAGCGCCTGAAGGGCGTTCCGTGAAATGCGCTACGTTGGTGATCACCCTGCCCGGCTTGGACCGATAATCGATGCATCCGGCTTCAAACAGGAATCTGAGTCGAACTTTTGACGGTCTGCATGGGAATATCCGTCTTGACCGTCTGCACACCGTTCTTGCGCGTCAAATGCGCCATCTGGAATTGACGGTAGCCGTCGAGATCGGTTGCAACGACGCGAAGCAGTGCATCGCATTCGCCTGCCATGATGTGGCACTCCGTCACCTGAGGCAATGCATTCATGGCCTGGGCAAAGCTCTCGACCGTTTCGGCATCTTGGGCTACCAGGCTGATGCGGGCAAAGACCGTCAGACCGAAACCGACCTTGACCGCATCCACAAGCGCGACATAGCGCTTGATCATGCCGGCATCTTCCAACCGCTTTACCCTGCGCAGGCAAGGCGATGGCGAAAGCCCAATCTTGTTGGCGAGATCAAGGTTTTGGATCCGGCCATCGGCCTGAAGCAAAGTCAGGATAGCTTTGTCTATTCTGTCGAGCTGAGCAGCCATTCAATGCCTCTTCTATTCGATTTGACGCTACGCAATGCCAATCCTAACGGAACTGAGGCAATATTCGCAATGTCCTGCTGCGTCCTCTGCGCTACACTCTTGAATTGAAGAACGTGTCGCCGCTCGCCTGAGGAGATAGTATGGTGGACGAGACTTTCCCAAAATCAGGATCTGATCTGTTGCTGGAGGTGCTTCAGGAACAGGGCATCACCCATGTTTTCGGCAATCCCGGCACGACCGAGATGCCCATCATGCATTCTCTCCGACAAGATCCGGATATCCAATATGTCCTCGGACTTCAGGAAACCTCCGTCGTGGCGATGGCCGATGGCTATGCAAAGGCAAAGGGCAAGCCCGCTTTCGTCAATCTTCATACGGCCGGCGGCCTCGGCCATGCGATGGGGGCGATGCTGCACGCCCATATCGCCAGGACGCCGATGCTGGTGACAGCTGGCCAGCAGGACACGCGGCACAGTTTCACAGATCCGCTTCTTTACGGCGACATCCAGCGAATGGCCGATCCGACGGTAAAATGGTCGCGCGAGGTCATTCATCCCGAGCATATTCCCGCGCTCGTGCGACGCGGCTTGCAGGAAGCAATGATCCCGCCGCGCGGCCCCGTGATGCTTTCGCTCCCAATCGATGTCCTGACCCGTACCACAAAAGCAAAGGCAGGGCGCGGCTCGACGATCTACGCCAAAGCCGCTGCCGATGGATTGGAGGTTCTTGCCGCAGCGCTTGCAGCGATAGGCCCTCGGCGCCTGGCGATCGTTGCCGGCGATGAGATCGATGCAAGCCATGCCGGCTCCGAACTCATTGAGCTTGTCGAGATCCTGGGCGTCAAAGTTTTTGGGCCATCCTGGCCGGGATCGATGCCCTTCCCGACAGATCATCCGCTCTGGGCTGGCAATCTGCCGTCGACGGCAAGCGCCATGCAGAAGATACTCTCCGACTATGATGCCGTGCTTGTTCTGGGGGCCAATCCCTTCATTTCCTATCTCTACAGCGAGGGCGACGCCGTCCCCGCAGACTGCCGGATTTTTCAGTTGACCGAAGATGCCAGCCAGGCAGGCAGGATCTTTCCGGCGCAGATCGCCTGCGTGGGTCACCTTAAGACATCGCTTGCACGCTTGATACCGCTCATGACGCCGCTCGTGCAGAAGCATAAGAAGGAGGTTGAAGCGCTGTTCGATCTCGCCAAGGCGAGCCGGCGGCACCGTCTTGAGGCCTTGGTCACGAGGTTCGATACCGAGCATTTTCGCCGTCCGATAACACCCTTCGTGGCGACGGGCGAGATTTTGAACGCGATCGGCAAGGACGCTGCCGTCGTCGATGAGGCTCCCGCAACCATGTATCATGTGCGCGCCTTTCTCGAACGCGCCTCGGTGCGCCGCTACTTCTTCATGCGCAGCGCGATCTTGGGATGGGGGCTTCCGGCAGCCGTTGGCGTCTCGCTGGGGCTTGATCGCTCTCCCGTCGTCGCGCTTTTGGGCGATGGCTCGGCGCTATACTCACCCCAAGCGCTCTGGTCGGCCGGAAAGCTGGAGCTGCCGGTGACCTTCGTCATCATGAACAACGCCGAATACAATATCCTGAAGCGCTATTCGGTAGCCCAGGGCTACGAGAGACAAGGCAATTCAACCATAGCAGGCATGGAGCTGGTCGATCCTGCCATCGACTTCACCTCTCTCGCCTCTGCGTTTGGCATTCAAGCGAGACGGGCAAGCCACGCTGATGAAATCGGCCCGATGATCAAGAATGCGATAGCCTCAGGCAGGCCGAACCTCGTGGAAATCGCGATCGGAACGGAATGAAAAAGCTCTGCCCGGACCGATCGCCCGAACAGAGCAGAAGGAGATAGTCGAAGCGTGACGGCCTTCTTATGCGCAAGGCCATCAGGCGATCAGCTGGCCTTGCGCATCGCCTGCGCCATGCTGGACAGATTGCTGCCTTCCACGGTGCGAAAGCCCCTGATGAGATTGAGCAGGTCGCCGGTATCGTTGGCAAGCACATCGGCAGAGGCGGTGGTTTCCTCGGCCATAGCGGCATTTTGCTG
The DNA here is from genome assembly GCF_037199735.1 of Oryzifoliimicrobium ureilyticum. Classification (NCBI taxonomy): domain Bacteria; kingdom Pseudomonadati; phylum Pseudomonadota; class Alphaproteobacteria; order Hyphomicrobiales; family Rhizobiaceae; genus Oryzifoliimicrobium; species Oryzifoliimicrobium ureilyticum. The sequence continues at coordinate 153,271 of NZ_JBBBVQ010000009.1, forward strand.
AGTGGCGACATCGAGCTGGTTGAGCGCCTGGGAGATCGAGCGTAGCGTCGTATCCTGTTCCTGGGCGCTATGAGAGATCTTCGAGACAACCTCATTGGCGCCTTCGATCTGGCTGGAAATGCGCTTGAGCGCATCGCCGGCCTGGCCGACCAGTTGTACGCCCTGCTGCACCTGGACGGAGGACCGCGCAATCTGATCCTTGATTTCCTTCGCAGCCGAGGCCGAACGCTGCGCAAGCTCGCGCACTTCCTGCGCCACCACGGCAAAACCCTTGCCGGATTCGCCGGCACGCGCCGCTTCAACGCCTGCATTCAGCGCCAGAAGATTGGTCTGGAAAGCAATCTCGTCGATCATGCCGATGATCTTGGTGATTTCGGCGGAAGATTGCTCGATACCGCTCATGGCGGTGATGGCCTGCTCAACAATCGTATCGCTCTGGCGTGCATCCTGGCTGATCGTCTGAACACGCTGCGCCGCCTCGATGGCGCCGTCCGCCGTCTGCCGGACGGCAACCGTCAGCTCATCGAGTGCCGCCGAGGTCTCTTCGAGATTGGCAGCCTGACGTTCGGTGCGCTGGGCAAGCTCGCTCGAGGCACGGCGGATTTCTTCCTTGCTGAGGCCGATATCGTTGCCTTTGATGCTGACGCGCGCCATGGCCTGTTCGAGCTGGGTCAAGGCATGGTTGAAATTGTCCCGCAGGCCCTGGTAGCGCGGGCCAAGATCGGCACAACGCGCAGTAAGGTCGCCATCCGCCAGTTTTTCGAGAGAACGCCCAATGGTCGAAACGGCAAAGGCCTGCTCCTCGGCTTCGCGGCGCTGGGCTTCGGCATTTCGCTGGCGCTCATCGTCCAGCTCGCGCTGTTGCTGCTGCTGGCGCGTTGTCATCATATGGCGCTCGCGCACCTTTTCCTGCAGCGATTGCGTCGCTTTGGCCATCATGCCGATCTCATTGCGAAGCTCGGTATGAGGAATAGCGATTTCGGTGTTTTCATTGGCAACGGCATTCAGCGCGTCATGGATGTTGCGCAGAGGTCGCGTAATGCCGCGGATAATGAAATAGGCTGCGACGATGGCTATAACGAGAATGCCGAGCCCGATGCTCACAGCCTCGAAGATGGCGCGGTGGACCTCAGCCTCGAGATCGTCCATGTAAAGGCCCGTCACGACAATGACGCCCCAGGGATCGAAAGATTTCGCATAGGCGCTCTTGAGGAAGGTCGCATCTTCTGGCTGGCCGGGCTTGGGACCGTAGAAATCGGCTCGCCCGCCACCCTTCTGGCCGATCTCCACCAGCTTCTCGCGATAGAGATTGCCCTTCGGATCGGGTTTGTTCTTGAAATTCTGGCCGACACGCTTTGCGTCATAATGAAAGAGCATGTTGACGTCGCGGTCATAGCCGAAGAAGTAGCCGTCCGGCTCGAAGCGGAGCGAAACAAGCTCGGCATAGGCCTGCTTGCGCGCCTCTTCCATCGGAAGCTCACCCGCCTTGACGCGGTCGTCATAGCGCTTCAACAGCGAAATCGCCGTCTCCACCTCGGTGCGCAGCATGTCGTAACGCTGCTGATAGATGGTCTGGGACGAGGACCGGATTTCAAAGAAAGTCGCTACGAAAAATGCAGCAACAAGGCCACCAACAAGTATGGCAAGCTGCATCGAAACTTTAAGACGCGTCATTGGGGTTCCACATCGGTAATTCGATTGAAGTGAATGCCGTCCCGTCCGTCAGCCGGACATCATGACGCAGGCGCATCGCGCCGATGCTCCATTGCATCGATACCTATTTTAGAAGTCAAAAATTAATGCTTCTTCAACCTGCACGCTAAGCGACCATAGACACACCAATTTCGATACATTCCATGCGGAACGAACGGGCGATCTCGAACCCATCTCGTTGGGCGCCCGTTCTTGCCAAAACCCTTTCGGCATAGGGTTTTCGGATGGCGCTTGACATTTCCGAAAATGAGAACAAAATAAGAACAAATCTCACGGAGGATTGCATGACGCACACCGATGAAGTGATTGCCAAAGCCCTGGCCGTGGTGGCCGCCAGCCGCGCCGAGCGGGAAAAAGACGCCGAACGGCGCAAACGCGTCTTCGGCTCCATTCAGATCGGCAGGCCGCTACCGACGATCAAGGGCCAACAGCTTTCCCTGGACCTGCACTGATGGAAACCAAGCTCGATCCCGATCTCGCCTATGAGGTGGAGGCAACGCTTGCCTTTTATGACGAGGATGCCAAGGCAGCCATCGCGGCCTTGCTTTGCGATATCAAGGAGCTGCGCCGTCAGTTAAAGCGCCGGGCATTCGCTCTGCCTGCTTCAAGTCCTCAGCCAAACCGTCGCGCCGCCTGCATTTCGCCGCAGGCGCTGCTTCCTCCGCCAATCACGCATGCCGCCATCGCATTTTGAAAAAGGCCGGCTGCGGATTGGTATGCCTATTATGAAGGCTTGGTCTGCGCCGTGCCAAGCCATTTGCTTCCCCTTGAAAGCCCATCGCATGGTCGACGAGGCAAAGTGTCGCCATTGATAGGAAGGACGGCGCGGCGTAAGGCTAGCAATGATTTAGGGGCGATTGGCCCTGTACGACATTGTTGGTTCAGCAAGCGCGCTGCACCGGGTCGAGACGAGAGATGGCCGGATCGATGGTTTTACGGCTTGGCAGGATGACGAACCGGCTATTGTGTCTCTTGTCTGAGACGGCTGCACATCTGTTGATCGGTATCTTCAAGTTTACGGTAGCGCTTGGCGCTCTTGCCATCGTGATCAGCACCTTTGTGTTCGTCGGCAGCATCATGATTTTCGTCACTATTTGCGTGGCAGGTGCTTGCCTCGTCGCAATCGCAGCGATCCTCCCCAACCTGATCAAGTCTCCGCCGCGATCCCGCGATAAATCGCGCGGGTGAAACGGATTATTCTCTTCGAGAGGTTCAGTTCTGCGATGACTTGCGGGCAAGGCGTGAAGATCTCAGCGGATTTCACCGCGAAGGCATGTCCTCAAGAGACATGGCTATGGTTCGCACTCGCACCAGCCGTTTCATCCGTGCGTAGCCGGTAGCCGATGCCGCGCGCGCACTTGATACAATTGCCGCCGAGCTTTTTGCGCAGACTGTAAACGAGTACTTCGATCATATTGCTTTCGACAAGGTTGTCGCAGTCGTAAAGCGCATATTCCAGATCGTTCTTCGAAAGATAACGATCTTGATATTCCATCAAAAGCCGCAGCAGATGTTTTTCCTTATGCGACAGATGCAGCTCTTCATCGTCACGATAGACGGTCAGTTCGTGCGGATAAAGGCTGATATTGCCCCATTGCAGCTTTGACTGCAGGCGGAACTGTGGACGGCGGGTGAGCGCCCTGACCCTTGCCAGAAGCTCCTCCGCATCGAAAGGTTTGACGAGGCAGTCGTCAGCACCAAGCTCTAACCCGTGCAGGCGCGACGGCTGATCGTCCATGGCCGTTAGAATCAGGATCGGCAGGTCCGAGCCTGATTTGCGAAGCGAACTGACAATCTCGAAACCATTCATCCCCGGCAGATTGAGGTCAAGGATCAGCGCAAGATAGTTCCCGGCGGCGATCGCATCGAAACCGGCATCGCCGGTGCGGAACCAATCCACACCATAGGTGTACTTTTCGAGTGTCTTCTTCAGCGCAGAGCCGAAGTCGTAGTCATCTTCGATCAGAACAAGCCGCATGCGAAAAATCTGCCCCAGAGTCACCAATTTCAGACGGCAGAAAATCAAGCATCGGTGCGAGCGCGATCTTCTCCATCCAGTAGCATTACGTCGCCGACCTCCTTTTGGTTTGCTGCTCGAAACTTAATCGATCAACATTCCTGCAGTTCCGCTACCCGATACCTGCCTTCGAACGAGGGCAATCTGATGACACAAAAAATTTACTTGCGTCAAGTTTTACGGCCATAGCGTGCCGGGACGGCGTATCTCGCTCGTGAGGCCTTCAACCGCGGTACGCTTGCTCGAGGCGCGAGCAGCAGGGCACGAAGCCTTCCAAAACAAGCTTAGGCACGAGGCCTTTGAAAAATCTGACCCGGTGCTCGGCTTGATGCTGCGGGCTCGTAAGGCCGGCCATACTGATTACCGCCCTTTGATTTCGATCGATACATTGCGTTGTCCGCCTCTTCATAAAGCGCGGTCGGCGACATCGCACCTTTGGCAAAGGCAAGACCGACGGAGGCGCTCACGGTCACCACCCGCTCCACTTGCCAGGCAAGCGCTTCAACGATAGACGCCGCTGCACATTCGACATCATGAGCATTTCGTCCCGTATAAACGACCGCAAATTCATCGCCGCCGATGCGCGCCGTCAGCTCGGCATCTTGGGTTATCTCGCGCAGCCGCCGCGCAGCCTCTTCAAGGCAGGCATCTCCTGTCTTGTGGCCCATCAGGTCATTCACGCTCTTAAATCCATCAAGATCGATCAAAATCAAGGCTGTGGTTGCCTTGTTCCAGTTCATGTCAAAAAGGCGGTCGAGGCATCTTTGGAACTGAAAGCGATTGGCAAGTCCGGTCAGATAGTCGAAATCGGCACGACGGCGTATTTCGTCGAGCATCAGCATCTCCGCCGTGATGTCCTGCTTGAGGCCGAAGATCCGGACTGGGATATCATTGTCACATTCTACTGTTGCAGTTATCCTGATCCAGCGCCGGTTGCCTTTGGCCGTCATGACGTCCGCGTCGAAGGTAAAGCCGCTTTTGTTGGCAATGGCCTCAGTCCGCAGACGGTTTAACTCGTCGGCCTTTTCCTTCGAATAAAGCGCAAGAATGTCTTCGCGATTGAGCGGCGTCCCAGGTGCAAGATCGAAAAGCTCGTAAACGACATCCGTCCAGGTAAGCTTCTCGTCCGGTAGCGTGCATTCCCAAACGCCGATGCGCGCCGCTTTCGAGCAGCGGTCGAAAATCTTGCGGAGATGGCCAAGATCCGAAGGCTGGAGGCGATCCACAACGTCTTCATCGCGCAAAATTTTCCGCCAGCTCGGCATCAGTGCCTTCAGCCGGAACTTCATTGCCATAGCCCCTATTTCACTCCGACCTCAATGACGGCAACAGTGCCCGTCTAAACGTTGATTTACGGTTCACTCATGCGTGCGGTTCAGCCCTTGGCAGCCGCAATTTTCCTCGATGGTAAAGCATTTGCTTAAATGCTCGCGCCGTGGTGGTATGGCGCAAGGATAAGCAACTGGCGCGTCTTTATTCCGACCGGCATTTGCCGGAAGCCGCCAAAGCCACCTGCAACGCGCCGATGACTTCGTCCAGCGGCCAGCAGATGGTCAGATCGAAAACGGCAGGAACCTTCGCGCGTACCTTCTGCTTGCCGTACAACCAGAGCAAGTAAACAGAAGACAGGCAGTTAGGTTGCCTGTGATGGCGCGATTGCCTGCCGCAGCGCCTCGACCACGACGCGAATGACAGGGACAGCCTTGATGTCGGAATGGACGACCAGCCAGATTTCGCGAACAAGCGCTGGATGATCACCGACCGGGCAAAGCGTCTCATTTGTCTCAAGGACGACATCGGGCAGCATGGCAATGCCTGCTCCTGCCCTTGCGGCGGCAACCTGAAATTCCAGCATCGACGATTTAAGCGCAATGGGCCTGCCTTGCGCCAGTTCCACGAGGCGCAATTGCTGCGGGGCATCCTTCATGCCGTCGTCATAGCCGATAAATGTCCAACCGGCGGGATCGACGGCGGCAAGATAAGCCGGCGCCGCGTAGAGGCCGAAAGCAATCTCACCAATCTTGCTGATGGCATAATCGCCTGCATCAGGCCGTGTCAGGCGAATGGCAATATCGGCTTCCCGCCTGTCGAGGGAGGCAAAGCGCTTTTCCCCGACAAGGGTAATGTGAATGCCTGGATGCGCCTGACGAAGGGCCGCAATGGGATGGGCAAGGCGCAGGCTGGAAAAGGCAGGTGGCGCACTGATCCTGATGTGACCGCTCAAAGCTTCGGCGTCGCTTCTCCCAAGCTGTTCGATCTTGGCCGTCTGAAGCGCAATCGATGCAACAAGCTCGGCCACCTTCTCGCCATCGACGGTCAGAAGAATACGCCGGCCCCTCCGATCGACCAGCTTGCGTCCAAGCCGCCGCTCCAGGGCGGCAACGCGCCGGCCGACAGTCGCGTGCTCGACGCCGAGACGTCGCGCGGCCCCCAGCAAGGTCCCGGCTTGCGCCAGTGCTAGGAAATGCCTGAGATCGTCCCAGTCGAGCGATGTTAATTCGTGAACATTCATTGGGAGAAAATAGGGAATTTTTTCTCATGGTGCTATGGGCGAATATGACTCCAGCAAAGGAGATCAAACTATGAAAAATCTGAGCATCGTGCTGCAATCGCCCGGCGACGTCTCACAATTTGAGGCCGTCGAGCAGGCCGTGCCGCAGCCAGGCGCCGGCGAAGTCGTCATCCGCCAAGAGGCCATAGGCGTGAACTTCCTCGATATCTATCAGCGCAAGGGCATTTATGCGCTTCCATCTTATCCGGCAGTCATCGGCGCTGAGGCGGCAGGCACGATCGTTGCGCTCGGAGAGGGCGTCGAGAGATTGGCGGCAGGAGACCATGTCGCCTATGCCGGTCCGCCGATCGGCGCTTATTGCAGCCTTCGTACGATCGCGGCAGAGCGCGTGATCAAGCTGCCAGCCGACGTTTCCATGGAAACGGCCGCGGTTTCACTTTTGAAAGGGATGACGGCGGTGATGCTGCTGGAAAAGACCTTCGCGGTGAAATCCGGCGATACGGTCCTGGTGCATGCGGCCGCTGGCGGTCTTGGCAGCATTCTGGTGCGGGGTGCAAAGGCGCGCGGTGCAACCGTTATCGGCGTGACCAGCACGGCTGAGAAAGCGGAAATAGCGCGCTCCTTAGGCGCCGATCACGTTATTGTCGGGCGCGAGATCGATCTTGCCAAGGAAGTCAAACAGCTTACGGAAGAGCGCGGCGTTGATGTAGCCTACGATGGAATAGGCGGCGATATGCTGGTCAAGACACTACGCTCCGTCCGCCCTTTCGGCACGGCCGTCACCGTCGGTCAGGCGGGTGGACCGATCCCGCCCATTTCCGTCGAGGAATTGCGGCCCGGCAAGAACCTCTCCCATCCCAGCATCATGGCATGGTGCAGCGAGGTCGCGCGTTACCGTGAGGTCGCGGAGGCAGCCATCCGCGATATGACTGCCGGCATTGCCTCCGACATCGGCGGCACATACCCTTTGGTTCACGTCGCTAAAGCGCATGAGGCGATGGAGGCCGGCCGCACCACAGGCAGTCTTCTGCTGATCCCGTAGAACATCGAGACTTCTTTCGCACCGCTCTTGCTCAACCGGACCTTGCCGCAAGGATCGTGATCATAATCTGCCTTTGCGCCATTTGCTGCCCTCGATAAAGCCAAAGGCACCGTAAAAACGCCACGTCTTGCGGTGATGCAGGGGAAGGTGCAACAGCAGAGTGATGGCATGATGCAGGATCGATCCGAAGGTTGGGAAATGATTGCGCCGCAATTTATGGCGGCGCGATCGGCAATTGGCACCGAACTTGTCCTTCGCTGGGCACGCGACCATCTGCCGCCTCAGACCACCATCCTTGATGTCGGATGCGGCAACGGCTTGCCGATTGCAGGGGCACTGATCAAGGCAGGTTTTGCGGTTTTCGGCATCGATGCATCGCCGACACTGGTGACCGCCTTTCGCGAACGATTTCCGGATGCGCCCTGTCTTTTAGAGGCAGCGCAGGACAGCCCGATGTTCGACCGACAGTTCGATGCAGCCATGTCGATCGGCCTTATTTTTCTGCTTTCTCCCGACGATCAGCTACAGGTCTTAACGCGGGTCGCACAAGCCCTTCATCCTGGGGGCCGCTTTCTGTTCAGCGCACCTCGGCACGCCTGCACCTGGCACGATAATCTGACGGGTCGTCAGTGCCAATCGCTCGGACTTGAGGCCTATCGTCAGCATCTGGCAAGTGCGGGATTGCAGCTCGTCTCCTGCCTCCAGGATGAAGGCGAGAACGACTATTTCGACTGCATCAGGATCTCAGACTGAAAGAAATCCATCTTTTTTCGCTTCTCACTGCGCGGGCCTGACATATGTGAAGGCTCTGAATGTGCCCTCCAAAAAGGTCACTGAAGAAGGGAAAGAAAAAGATGGACGGACAGGAGCTTGCGTATCGGTATCGCGCCTATATCGCTTGTTTGAACGAACGACGGTTCGACGAGCTTGGCCTTTATGTGAGCGAGGACGCACGCCATAATGGCAGAACACTCGGAGTAGATGGCTATCGGGCCATGTTGGAACGAGATGTGCATGACATACCCGATCTCGTCTTTCATATCGAACTGCTGATCTGCGAACCGCCGAAGATTGCCGCACGGCTGCGCTTCGATTGTCATCCGGCCGGCCTCTTCCTCGGCATCAAGGTCAACGGCCGCAGAGTAGAGTTCTGCGAAAACGTGATCTACGAATTTCGTGACGGGCGCATTAGCGAGGTCTGGTCGGTGATCGACAAACAGGCGATCGAAACGCAGCTTGAATGAAGCATCTCGTCCAAGATCGAACGCGAGCTTCAAACGATGCCGTGGGCTTCGCGGGCGATCAGGCATTCCGGATCGCCCGGCAGGCAGGCGCGGCAAACGTCCGGACGTACCGCGTAGATCATGCAGGCCGTTGCCTCTCCGATCTTGCCTGACAGGGCCAAGCAGCGCTCGCCCTCACACCGCATCCCGCTCTGATCGGCCGAGCGATATTGCTCGGGTATCAGTTCCAGCGCTTCGTCCGACTCCAGCGAAAAGCGCGGCCATTCGGACGAGTAAGAACAACAGGCCCCGCATGACTGACAGTCGAAATCGGCAAGCGGCGCATCGCGCTCGTCACTGATCTGGACATCCCGGCTCATCGGTTTCGTGCTCTTTCCTCGTTTGGATCAGCCACAGCAAGCAGTTGGATACACTGCTCGCTGTCAGTTTTGAGGCAATGCATCGCTTGGCTCAGATGAAATCATCTAAGCGCAAGATGCATTTAAACGTTTTTCATCAGCCAGATCTTGCCGGCCATGGTGATGCTGTGCGCCGACTGATCAGCCTCGACACCTTCGTCCAGGGCACGGACCAGGCCGTGATTGCGTAATTCATTGACGGTCTGCGTCGTCGCGAACTTGACCTTGATCGGCCGCTCCTTGAACCGGTCGCTCTTGGCATAGGTCACGGTCGCATTGAGATGGGTCCATCTCTTGGCGTCCTGAGGATGAAGATCGCCATCTTTCGCCAGCTTCAGGCCCTTGATCTGAGTTGGCGTCAGCTCCACGGCAAGCGCGGCTGCATTGGCATTTGCATTCTCAGGGATAGTCATCGTCTTTCTGCTTTCTCTCGCATGTTCAAATATATTCGTTGCTCATTCGACAGCACCGATCGGCGAAAATTGCTGCGCATATGGCATATCGACCGAAGGCGGCAGCGCTTTCGCCTGCGGCCTGCGGATCATACTCCCGTTCACGGCTGTCGTGAAATCAAGTCCGCAAGGGCACTTGGGCGAGATGCGACCGATATGTCAGAGCGCCAGCAATAGTCTGCTTCGCAAGCGACTGTCGCGTCGGGTTTAAATGGCAGATGCCCGAAGGCCATCCGGCCTCACCCGATGCATGCGCCTTCCCTATGCGAAAACCGCCTCATCTGCAAGGATAACAGTCAATATGTGATCAAAGGTGCTTGACGATGGCCTGCCAGGCGGCGTTGCCAAGCGCGGAATCGGCAGCATCTGTCCCGCCATGAGCGTGTTTGGTGGAGCGCGGTGTTGTCTCTCCGGGCAAAAGGACGCGGTGACCGGCCTCGGCATCGAAGACGAGCTCGACGGAAAGGCCGTGGCGCTGACGTCGCTCCGATATCTGGCGCGCAAAGATATCGGACGGCCACAGCGCATCGTCCCCACCGGCCACGAGGATAAGATGGGCGCTCGTCTTCTCAACCGGAATGACTGCGCTTTCGATTGCATTTTGCTCATGCTGAAGACAGTGCTCGAAGAGGCTTCGATAAGAGACGAGCCCGTCCCGGTATCGTGGCGTCAATTCCGGATCGGCAGGAACGAAAGCATAGGGCTTGCCTTCAAAACTCCAGGATGAGCGCTCGGGCCAGGAAACGCCGTCGATGCCAGGTCCGACATTGCCCCAGACCACGGAGCTCGGGCTGATGGCGACCACAAGGTCAACCCTCGGATCGATGATCGAAACAAGAAGCGCAGCCTCGGCCCCTTTGGACGTTCCGACTATCACGAAGCGCTGGCAGCCGCGTGCGGCAAGATAATCGATTGCCAAGATGAAGGTCTCGAGCGGGACCTCGCAGATCCCCGGCGTCTGATGGGGGCCGCCGAACCATTGGAGGGCCAGGGCTTTCGTCCCGGCTGAAGCAAACAGCTCCGCTCTTTGGATATCGACCCGCCCGCTTGAGCCGGCTAGAACGAGAACGCCGGTCGTCGCATTTTGCGAGCCCGTGGCCATGGCACCGATGATCGGCCCGTTCAGCATATCAATGGCGAACTTGCTCATGGGGTTCTGCCCTCACACCATCTCTTCCATCACAACACCTTGCGAAAGAACACGACCCGCTCGGTTTCGCGAAAGCCGAGAGCCTCGTGCATGGCGTGGCTTGCCTTGTTATCCGCGCGTGCATCGGAGGCAAATTCGCTGACGCCCCGTTGCCGCCCGAAGTCCTCCACCGCCGCGCACAAAAGCCTTGCTACCCCACTCAGCCGCCGGTCCGGCTCGACATAGATACCTTCGAGAAACAGAACCGGCGAGCTGGAGCAGCCATTGACATAGTTGTGGCGCAGCGAGGCTTCCGCAAATCCGACGGCCCTTCGATCTTCATCGATCGCCAGGAAGCCGGCAAGCCGCCCATCTTCATCGGCCAGGATGGCCGCGATCTCGGCGGCATGCTTGTCCGTGGGTGATGACGGCCAAAGCGCTGCGCGCATCTGCGCCCATTGCGCAACATGCCCGCGAGTTGCTCGCTCGATCCTGAGCGTCGGATCAGGCTCCATAGCGACCTCCCGAGAGAACCGATCTTCGCCGCACCTCGCCAATCTGCATCATCTGCCCTCCCGCTTCACCAGCTTTAGCATTGCCTTAAGTGGAAGCCTATGCGCCGCGATAGCGCAACGCCTCCACCACCACCGCAAAGGCTGGCGTTACCTGCCTGCGGCTGGGGTAGTACAGGTGAAAGCCAGGAAAGGACGGACACCAGTCGGTCAAAACGCGAACCAGCGAACCCTCGGCGATCTCGCTGCGGACCCGTTCTTCCGAAACAAAGGCAAGACCTGCGCCGGCCAAGGCTGCCTTGATGGCAAGCGTCGAGGTATTGACGATCAATCGTCCCTCTACGCGCACCCGCAAGGCTCTGCCATCCTTCTCAAACTCCCAGGCATAAAGCCCCCCGGCTGTCGGCAGGCGAAGATTGATACAATGGTGCTCGGTCAGATCATGCGGGGTCTGCGGCAGGGAGCGGTCAGCAAAATAAGCGGGCGCTCCGACCACGGCCATCTCAATATCGGGGCCGATGCGCACCGCCACCATATCCTTTGCGATCTGCTCGCCGAGGCGCACGCCCGCATCGAGCCGTTCCGCCACGATGTCGGTCAGTCCATTGTCGATCAGGATCTCGATGGTGATATCGGGATAATGCGGCAAGAGCTTGTGCACGGTTGGCCACAAGATGAGATCGGCCGAGTATTCGGCAGATGAGATGCGCACCGTCCCCGCCGGCTTTTCGCGAAGAGCGGAAAGCTGCGCCAGTTCGGCCTCGATTTCTTCCAAACGCGGCCCGATGGATGAAATGAGCCGCTCTCCCGCCTCTGTCGGCGAAACCTTTCGCGTCGTGCGCATCAACAAACGCAACCCCATGGTCTCTTCCAGATGCCGCACGGTTTGGCTCAGCGCCGATTGCGAAACTCCAAGAAGAGCAGCCGCCCTTGTAAAACTTCCCTCGCGCGCCACCATCATGAAAGCAGACAGGTCGTTGAAATCCGGCTTCGCCATTTATAAGCTGTCCTTATAAGTTCATGCCGATTTTACTGTCTTATAGCTTTGAGGACCAGCGCCTACATTGCTCTTCAGGAAACAAGAAAGGAGATCAGCATGGACATCAAGCGGAGCGGCTCCCAGCCATCGAGCAAGGGACCGGAAGCCTATTTCACCGGAACTGTCAGGCTGGACTCTCCCTTTTCCGCCGATGAACCGGCGCGCCTCGGCGGGGCTATCGTCACGTTCGAGCCCGGCGCTCGCACCGCCTGGCACACTCACCCACTCGGCCAGACGCTGATCGTCACGGCAGGGCTTGGCTGGGCGCAGCGCGAAGGCGGCCCGATCGAGGAAATCCGCCCTGGCGATCTCATCTGGTTCGCGCCCGGTGAAAAACATTGGCATGGTGCAACGGCCACCACGGCAATGACCCATATCGCGATTGCCGAAAAGCTGAATGGCAGTCAGGTCGATTGGCTGGAAAAAGTGACGGACGAAGAATATCGGGCGAGATCAGCCTGATGAGCCTGAACGCCATCATCCCCTGAAGCCAGCAGCGCTTCCTCATGCCAGATCGTCAATGCTAACGGCGCTCGGTCGTACGCGCCGCTGTCGGCCCGTGGTCGGAACCAGGAACGTCAAGGCGAGCAAAAATTTCGTGACCCCACGGGGCTCTTCCGATCTTGGCGGGTGAAACAGAGATGCGTGCCAGTTGGCAGAGTTAGCCATGGCCGCATGCCATCATATCACGCAAGGAGAAGATCTATGTCTCAGAACATTGAAGGAAAAACCATTGTCATCACAGGTGCCAGCAGCGGGCTTGGCGAAGCGGCAGCCCGCCGTCTTGCTAAGGCGGGCGCAAAACTCGTGCTCGGCGCGCGTCGCATTGACCGCCTGAAAGGCCTTGCCGGCGAGCTTGGCCTGCCGGACGGCGCTGCCATCGAGACAGACGTGACCAAAGCCGACCAGGTGAAGAACCTTGTCGATAAGGCTGTTGCAATGCACGGACGGATCGATGTTATCCTCAACAATGCCGGCCTGATGCCTCACTCACCACTCGAGCGTTTGAAGATCGAGGATTGGGACCGCATGGTCGACGTGAATATCAAGGGCGTGCTCTACGGCATTGCCGCCGCCCTGCCCTATATGAAAGAGCAGAAAAGCGGCCACATCATCAATGTTTCTTCTGTTGCCGGTCACAAAGTGCGGGCCGGAAGCTCCGTCTATGCGGCAACGAAGGCGGCCGTGCGCATGCTCTCGGAGGGCCTTCGTCTCGAAGTCAAACCCTACAATATCCGCACGACAATCATTTCTCCTGGCGCGGTGGAAAGCGAATTGCCGCAAAGCGTCACTGAAAAGGACGTCGCGGCCGGCATCGCCGACTTCTATGAAAAGAATGCCATTCCGGCTGACAGCTTCGCCCGTACGGTGGCCTTTGCCATCGAACAACCCGAGAATGTCGATATCAACGAGATCCTGTTCCGTCCGACGGTGCAGGAACTCTAATCAACATACCGGCCTGGCGCCCAAGCGGCGCCAGGTCTCACCGCTCCTATTGCGTCTTTCCGTCCGATCCGCCCAACAGAAGATCAGCCGCCTCTGTAAGATTGCCGACCTCGGCATAGGGCAGCCAGTCGGGAATGCCTTCTTCGCCGCGCCGGTTCACCCAGATGCCGCGCAAGCCAAGCTCGTGGCGAGCCTTCATGTCCCAATACATGCCCATCGCAACATGCACCGTCTCTTCCGGCGCAACGTCCATTTTCCGATAGCCATATTCGAACAGCTGTCGCGATGGCTTATAGGCTTGGGCCTGTTCGGCGGTGATGACATAATCGAAGGGCACGCCGATCCGCTCGACCGTGGGTGCGATGAGGTCGTCGTCGGAATTGGTAAAAATCGCCAGCTTATACCGCCCCTGCAATCGCTTCAGGGCATCTGGAACCTCCGGATGCGGGCCCATCATCCTTGGCGCCGATGCGATCTGCGCAATCTCCTCTTCGCTTGGTCTTATGCCGTGATTGTTAAAGGCCGTCGTAAAGCCGGTTTGCAGGATCTCCTTGTAGAGACAATGCGGCTTTTGTCCCGTCAAGCGCCTTCCCTCAGCGGAAAATGTGTCCAGAATGGCGGAAGCATCGACGCCGGTTATACCATGCGCAACCAGGACACGCTGGATTTCTCGCAGGAGCACCTCATACCATTGCACAAGCGCACCGTAACAATCGAAGGTGATGATCTTCGGTGCGGGAGCAAGTTGAAAGGCCGGTGTCGTGAACTCTGGCATTGAAGGAACCTGCTGATCTCGTGGAAGTGAACCAAGTGGCGCAAATGCCTCCCTCGGCCAGGGATCTTTGTCGACGCATGCGCGCGGACCGTTGCGGCATCCCAACATGAGAGACTGCTGAGGAAGTAGTGGATGAAGGCCTTATGCCAAGCTTTGCGTACGCCAGTGAACCGAACGCTTGCCTCTCCTCCTACTGGTCAAGGAGCATTGTAAAAGGGCAGCGTCGCAACTCAGTGCTGCAATAAAACCAGCCCCTTAGAGCCCTCCGCATAAAATGCCGACAGCAACCACCGGCAGTAACGGCTTTTTAATCGTAAATCTGAATAAGATAGAGGGTCTGCATGCATGAGGCATCGATTGATACTGTTATACCTGTGTCGAGAGTGCGATGTCGTCGATCCTCACCAATTCTTCCGCTATGGCGGCCTTGCAGACGCTTCGCAAAACCGGCGATAGCCTCTCTGTGTCGCAGCAGCGCATATCCTCGGGATTGAGGGTCGGGCAAGCCTCCGACAATGCCGCCTATTGGTCGATCGCCACCACGATGCGCTCCGATGAAAAGGCAGTTTCGGCCGTTTCGAGCGCGCTTGGCATCGGAGCCGCAAAGGCCGATACAGCCTATGCCGGCATGAGTGAAACCATCTCGGTCCTTTCCGACTTCCGGGCCCGCCTCGTCAGTGCCACAGAAGCGGGGATCGATCCGACCAAAGTACAAGCTGAGCTTGACCAATTGAAAGACGAGCTGAAAACCATCGCACAATCGGCGAGTTTCAACGGCCAGAACTGGCTCAGTACCGATATAGCCGATATGGACGACAGTGCGCTGAACCAGGATCAGGTCGCCTCTGCCTTTACCCGCAATTCCGATGGCACCGTGCACGTCGGCGCGACCGCGGTCGATCTTTCAAAAATATCGCTGCTCAATGCGACCGGCGGGGGAGCCCTGCAGGTGGACAAGCGCAGCCTCGGTCTCATCGGCGGGCTGCGTGACCAAACGCGCGATCTCACGAGCAGCGCCGGTTATCAGGACTTCAACTTCACAGGCCCCGGACAATTTATCGGCGCACAGCAAGTATCCTTCGATCTCTTGATCGACCAGAGCGCTCAATCGAGCGGCCAGAATTTCAATGTCGTCATCAACAAGAGCACTGTAGATGCGGCGCTGGGCACCAGCGATGGGCGGATCAACACATCGAGCGATTGGCAGGCCGTGGTACGGCAAGGCATGCAGGATGCCGGCGTCGGCACGCTTGCGACCGTTCATTCCAATGGCAGCACCGTGGGCATCTCGACGACCGAGACAAGCGGCGAGGCAGGCTCTAGCATCGCCGTCTCGAATGTCGTGTCGACCGCAGCAGGTGGAGCCTTCGGTTTTCAAAATACCGCCTCCGGCAAACGCAACGGCGCCTATGCGACGGCGAGCTTCGATTTTACCGCCTTTCGCGTCCATGCCGAGGCGACCTTCTCGTTCAATTTTGCAGTGAATGGCGGCGCGACGCAGGGCGTTACCGTCAACCGCGCAATGGTCGATGCCGCGCTCGGCACGACAAATGGCAAAATCGACACGGCCGCCCAGCTTGCCACGGTGCTGAATGCGGCAGTCAGCGGCAAAGGCGTGCAGTTCGCAGACGATAGCGGCACTCTTACCTTGCAGGCAGACCCTGCCGCAAACCCGGCCATGGGGGCACGCTCGCGGATCAGCTTTGGCAATGTCACTGACAATATTGGCGCCCTGGCGGACTTCGACATTCTCGACGTCGATATCACCAAGCCCGGGGCCAGCGTCAAAAACTACCTGATGGGTGTCGAGAGCATGTTGAAACGGGCCACATCAGGGGCTGCCATCGTCGGCACGCTGCAAACTCGCATTGGCATGCAGGCCGACTTTGCCGACGCGCTGTCGAAAAGCCTGGCAAGCGGCATCGGCAGACTGGTCGATGCCGATATGGAAGAGGAATCGTCGCGCCTCACTGCCCTGCAAACTCAACAGCAGCTTGCCATCCAATCCCTGTCGATCGCCAACAACGCGCCGCAAAACCTGCTCGCGCTCTTCCGCGCGTAAAGCAGCCGTCTTAGCCCTTATGAAGCGCAAGGTTGGCACCGAGCCCAACCAGGACCGCACCGCCAGCGCGCTGGATCAGCCTCTGGACCCGAACGGAATTCTTGAGACGGCCGAGGATCAGGCTGGCTAGTAGGACACTCAGAAGATCGGCAAGGGTAAAGATCGCGTTGACCACCACACCAAGGATGGCAAATTGGAGCGCGACCGGAAAGGCCGCATGGCTGTCGATGAATTGCGGCAGAAAGGCCATGAAGAAAATCGCCGTCTTGGGATTCAGAACCTCGACAGCAATGCTCTGCAAAAAGGCGCGCCGCCGGGAGAGTGCCTCTGCCGGCAAGGCCATGTCTTCGCTTAACCTCTTGCTCCTCATGAGGGACAAACCGAGCCAGACGAGATAAAGCGCGCCGAGAAATTTTACGGCGAGATAGGCGGTCGGAACAGCTTGCAGCAGGACGGATAAACCCACGGCAGCGGCGATGATATGGACGTAAGCACCGAGATGAATGCCAAGCACGGCCATCAGCCCAGCCTTGCGGCCGCCCGCCATGGTCCGTGCGGCGGCATAAAACATGGCCGGTCCGGGGATAAATGCAAACAGCGCCGTCGTGACCACGAAGGCAAGGAGAACGTCGAATGCCGGCATGGTTTTTCCTTTTCGAAGCGCAACGGCGGCGACCCTATGACAGATGGCGTAAACCTGCCAGAACGGTTTTCAATGGTCGATCATCTGCATGAGGCCAATGCGATTACGAAAAGGATGAAAAGCATCCATTCCCTGTGTGGTGTCCCCGTCCGTCTGATGTCGTGACAAGAGGCCGTCGGGACGTCGGCTTGTTTCCAAGACGGAACGGCTTCGCCCCCTCAAACGAACACAAACTCCTTCGTCTCCTGAAATTGCCGCCAGAGCCGGAAGGTCTGGAATTCGTTTCCGGCAAAGCTGTCGGCATCGATCTGGTCTTCGGTGACGAAGCGAAAATCCGATGTTTCCCCATCGTTTGAGGCGGGCGATCCGGTGTGCAAGTAGGCATGCGCCAGAAGCGCGACGTTCTGGACGATATCGCCATTCGGATAGACATGACGCTCGCGGATGGGATCGGACGAGATGCCGAAGGGCGTTACCTTGCGCAACGTGACATTGGCTTCTTCAAACGCCTCGCGGTGGATGGCATCGCTCAGCGATTCCCCAAGCTCCATCGCTCCAGCCGGCAGACCCCAGCGCCCATCGTCGGTACGTCGGACGAGCAGGAAGCGGCCCTGATCATCCTCAACCAAAACGCGCACGGCAACGGACAGGAGCGGCCGGTGGCCGACCACCGCCCGCAAGGTGCCAAGATAGCTATCGGCAAAACTCACATCTCGTCTCCTTCAGGATCTAGGCTTGCGCGTTTGGTATCAAGGCCAGCTCCATGAAGACGCTCAGCGGATCCGGCTCGTAATCGGCGAAGGGCTCGATTTTCACAAAGCCCGCTTTTTCATAAAGCGCGATTGCCGCATGGCTTTCGATGCCTGTCTCCAGTCGAAGCCTGTGAACGCCCTGCGCTCTTGCCTCTTCGATCAACTGCCCAAGCATGCGCCGTGCAAGCCCCTGCCCACGCCAGTCCTCCTCTACCCACATCCGCTTGATTTCTGCCCAGTCGCCTTTGACCACGAAAGCACCGGTCGCTACAGCCAGCCCTTCGGACGTACGCGCCACAAGGAACCAAACCTCCGGCTTGCGCAACAAGTCAAGCGGCAGATGGTGATTGCTCTCGGCAGGGTAAAGACGATCGGATTCATCCTCTCCGTTCTTCAAAAGACGCCGGATGTCGTCTTGTGCCGGATCTTCACGCCTTATGAGAAAAGAAATATCGTTTTGGGTCGTTTCACGCACGTTTTTGCTCTTCCTGTCTGCCATCATTGCAGAGCATGTTTGGAACAGTCAGCGCGCAAGAACAAGGCTTTAGCATCGACTGGCAAAAATGCTGCCATGCCTGCCACCGAAAGAGAAAGGATCTTTGATGCGCCAGTTCCTCATTTCCTTCGCCTTTGCCGTTTCCGGATTGCTTGCTCAGTCTGCTAGAGCCGATGAGCGTTGGGCAAGTCTGCCGGAACCGCCGGCCATGCCTCAGCCTGTCAAATCGGGCACAGCGCCGGTCAATGGCATCAAGATGTATTATGCGGTCTATGGCACGGCGCCCGGCACGCCCATACTGATGATCCATGGCGGCCTTGGTTACGCCGATATCTGGGCAAATCAGGTAGCGGATCTTTCGAAGGATCACACCGTGATCGTCGCGGATAGCCGCGGTCACGGTCGTTCCACCCGCAATTCGCAGCCTTTCGGCTATGATCTGATGGCATCGGATTATCTGGCTCTGCTCGATACGCTTGGTATCAAGAAGGTCGATCTTGTCGGCTGGAGCGATGGCGGCATTATCGGGCTTGATATCGCCATGCATCATCCGGAAAGGCTGAACAAACTTTTCGCGCAGGCCGCCAACACCAAGACGGAAGGCGTCAAGGCGGACGTGATGGAGAACAAGACGTTCAAGGCCTATATCGACCGCAGCGGCGAAGTCTATCGCAAGAGTTCGCCGACCCCGGGCGAGTATGACGCCTTTGTGGAGCAAATCAGCGGCATGTGGGCGAGCCAGCCCAACTGGTCCGATGCCGACCTCGCGACGATCAAAACGCCGACGGAAATCGTTCTGGGCGATCACGACGAGGCGGTCGACCGCGGCCACACCGAATATATGGCGAGCCATATCCACGGGGCGAAACTGGTTATCCTGCCGGATGCCAGCCACTTTGCCATGTTGCAGGATCCTGCCGGCTATACGGCCGCCATCAGGGCTTTCTTCGGCGGCAAGTGAGCCACCATGCGTTCGGGTAAGACAGACGTTGATCCCGAGGGCTTTTGAGCGATAGAGTGAGCGGGCCGATCAGGGAGGACACCGGCAATGTCACTGGTGATGTATCTGCATCCGCTTTCCTCATACTCGCAAAAAGCAAAGACGGCCTTCTATGAAAAGAACCTCGCCTTCGAGACCAGGATGCTCGATGGCAGTGAGCCCGTTGCGAGCGAGTTTGCCACGCTTTGGCCGATCGGGCGTTTTCCGGTATTGACAGATGACGGACAGCTGATTTTCGAGGCGAGTGCGATCATCGACTATATCGACCATCTTCATCCAGGCGATCAACCGCTCATTCCGCGCGATCCCATGGTGGCCGTCAATGTGCGAATGTGGGACCGGTTCTTCGATAACTATATCCAATATCCGCAGCAGCGCGCCGTTTATTCTGCGCTTGGTCGCGAGGCCAAGCGGGACGACGAGGACGTGCGCTGGAAGAACGCCTTCGAGACGGCCTATCAAATATTGGACAAGCAGTTGGAAAACCGACAATGGGTAGCGAGCGATCACTTCAGCCTTGCCGATTGTGCGGCAGCCCCAGCGCTTCTTTATGCTGATTGGACCTATCCGATCAACGACGGCTACGCCAATCTTAAGGCATATCGCGCCCGCCTTCTGGCGCGCCCAAGCTATGCCCGCGCCGTCGATGAAGCACGCCCTTACCGGCATATGTTTCCGCTCGGTGCGCCTGAAGACCGGGATTGATGAGGCTCAAGGCCAGAGCGCGATATCCGGCTTCGTCAGCATCAGCCAGATGATCGCGAGAACGGCGAAGAAGGCTGGAAAGCCGAAAGCGAACCAGATGCGATAAAGCCGATACCATTGCTGCGGCAACCCCTCGCCCGATGCCGCTGCAAGCCTTGCCAGATTGCGCAACCGGATCTGAATCCAGACCACTGGCAGCCAGAAAAGGCCGGTGAAGACGTAAAGGCCGAGCGAAAGGGCAATCCAACCTTCGTTCAAGGACCAGCCGATCGATCTCATCAACAGATAGCCGGTCACCGGCTGCAGGATGGCCGCCGTCGCTGTGAAGATCGTATCGGCGATGACCACCGTATTGGAGACATGCGCGATCAAGGCCGGATCATTCGTGCGCCGCGCCATCACCATGAAAAACGCAATGCCCATGCCGGTGCCGAACAAGACCGTCGCGCCAATCACATGCGCCAGTCGAAGCCAGGGCTCCCAATCCATCAGCGCTCCTCCAAGATGGCAAGCGCGACGAGCGTCAGCGCAAGGGACGGCAGGACCTTGACGAGCGGCCCGAGGGGATCGAGCCACAGATGCGGTTCGAGCAGCGTTGCCCCGCCGAGATAGGCAGCCGAGACCAGCAGCATGCCGATGAGAGCCTTACGCGCAAAGGGACGCACCAGAACGGAAAGCCCAAGCGCCACATCGGCCAGGCAGGTGATCAGCGTCAGGCTCGTTGCCATCTTCGCTGACATGAAGGGCTTAAAAGCGCCGCTGCCAGAGATGGCGCGAGAAGCGGGATCAGACCCGACAGGAGCCAGAACAGCGAAAGGCAGAGGAAAACGACCGGCTTCAACAGGTAAAGCCGGACAAACCACAGGTCATGCACGCCGGCGGGATTGTCCCGCAATACTTGTGCGGCAGATTGCAGGGTTACACCGGCGGGCAGATCGATAATTCCCGCCGGTCTCGTGACCCCCTGCTCCATCACCGCCATGGCCGTTGAGCGCAGGGGAGAACGCCAGCCTTGGCGGCGGCGGCATAAAGCGCCCGCATTGCCTTTTCCTGCGTGGCGGCCAGATCGTCGGCCAATCCTGCAAGGCTCCCGCGCAGTTGACGATGACATCATGGCTCTCAACGAGAGCGCGCCAATCGTCAGCGTTTTGCATCTCGCCAAGATCGGCGGCAATCCATTCGACCTCAGGCCATGCGTGCCTTGCCCGCGCAATGTTACGTCCCAGTCCGCTCAGCGCATGCCCGTCGGCCATGAGCCGCGCAAGCACCGCAGAGCCGATAAAGCCGTTTGCCCCAAGCACCAATATTTTCATGGCAATCTGTCGCGTCTTTCGTCATCCCCAAAACCGATAAATCAAACCCGCGATCAAAGAACAAGGATTGCGTGCGAGTGATAGGGCAGATGCTTAACCGCTGATTGCGAAGGCCGCTCTTCATTGGCTGCATCGTTTGGGCGGCTCTCGCTTTTTCAACGCTGCAATCTATTTGCATGCAGCAGATTGGCCAGAGCAGCATCGCCAAAAGGAAATCCTGCCTATGCACACCCAAACCGTCAGGCATCACTGGATCCGCGAAGAAGATGCCGAGCGCTCGAAGGCAAGCTTTCCCGAACTCTTCTTCGATCTCGTTTTCGTCTTCGCGCTGATCCAGCTGTCCCATACTTTGGCATCGGATTTCACCTCTGCGACTGCGGGAGAAGCCGTCCTTCTCATTCTCGCCATCTGGTGGGTCTGGATCCATACGACATGGGTCACCAATCTCCTCGACACCGAGCGTGAGCCGGTGCGCTATCTGCTCTTTGCGTTGATGTTCGCCGGCATCCTCATGGCCATCGCCCTGCCGGAAGCCTTTGGCGAGCATGCGCTGATCTTCGCCGGCATCTATGCTGCCATGCAGATCGGCCGGTCCGCCTTTACCGCCTATGCCTTTTACGGGATAGACGAACGCTCTGCCCGCACCTTCACCCGCATCACGATCTGGCAGGTCATCGCCGGGGTCATCTGGATTGCCGGCGCGGTCGCCGGCTTTGAGGGACGCATCTTTCTCTGGGGCCTTGCCATTCTCCTCGAATACATCGTTCCCCTGGTCGGTTATTGGCTGCCGGGAATGGGCCGCGCGCCCAAGGAGACCTTGAGCCTGTCGGGGGAACATATGGCGGAGCGCTGCGCGCTCTTCGTCATCATCTGTCTTGGCGAGACGATCCTCACGACAGGGCGCAATGCCGTTGCGTACATGTCGGCCGACCTGACATTCCTCGTCTTCTGCAGCGCGTTTCTCAGCACGGTGACGATGTGGTGGATCTACTTCCATCACGGACAGGTAAAGGCAGCCGAAACCGCGGAAAACACATCGGCCCCGGAGACGATGGCGCACAGTCTCTTTACCTATGGGCACCTGCCGATCGTTGCTGGCATCATCTTTACCGCCGTCGGTGAGGAATTCGCCCTTTCCCATGCCGACGAACATGTCGAATGGAGGCATGCCGTCGCCATGCTTGGCGGACCTGCCTTGTTTCTGCTGGGCAATATCTGGGTGAAGATCGCCGCCGGGTCGCGCTTTCCGCTCTCGCATATCGTCGGTGTCTGCGCTCTGGGCCTGATGGCCATCACAAGCATGGCGATGGCAAACTGGATGCTCAATCTCAGCGCCACCGCGATCCTTCTGGTCACCGCCTTTTGGGAATATGTCGCGCTGCGCAAAATCTCGTCGTCAGGCTGAGCCGGCGGTATTCATCGAACGTCCGCATATTTTCGAGCCAGATATCGTGGCTCACATCTCCGTATAGCGGAGGTAGAAGTTGCCGTAGACCGGAAAGCTCCGCGTCATGGAATTGGCCTTTTGCGTGTCAGGCGCTTTTCCATAGGTCAAGGCAACGAAGGTGTTGGTGTTGAGCCCTGCGATGCCTCGCGACAATATCCCAGTCCGATAGGATCTTGTAATTGCCGTCATCGGCAACCGGTTTGGTCTCAGCCATCTGTTCCAGCCGATCTTTGTTCAAGACAACGTACCAATACCAGGGATTGAAGATGGAAAAACTGCTGAGCAGCAGAACGACAGGCACCATCGCGACGGCGAGAAGACTGCTCGCCATCCGCCGAAAGCGCCGTCGGAACAAGGCAACAACGGCCAGGATCAACCAAATAGCCAGGAAAAGGAGAAAAAAGACTTCAAGCAGCATAAGCTCACCATCAAGCCAGGATCGCTATGCGTAACCGACGGGATAAAAATTGACGACTGTGTCAGCCGCGAAAAATAAAACCGCCAGGAATGCGACAACCGCGACCCGCCCGAAACACCATCGATCTGGCCTTGGCTTGCTCAGCAAAGGTAGCTTGGTCTGCTCTGTCATAATGTGCCCCCATTCCGCTGCCCTATCGGTCTTCTACCTGAGGGAGAACAAAAAGGGATACTTGATCACCCGCAAGCCCAATCCAGGACCATTTTTTCCAGATCCATCTGTCCGTTACCTCCGCCGAAATTAAAGCCCCCGAAATCCTCCTCGAACTCGAAGTAATAGGGACCGAACTTTGGATAGCCTTGCTGGGGAAACATCGTCCCGCCAAGGTGATTGCGACCGAAAAATCTTTCGAGATCAAACGGTTTAGCTTCTTCCGTATATGCACGGATATAGCCGCTATCCCTGCATTCATGGTCCCATTCGCGTGCGGGCTTACCGATATTGGGATCGCCCTCGCGCAGTTCGGCACGGATGGGAAAGGCCGTCATGATGCCCGCCTCCGGGCCTTCGCCACCCATCCATTCATAGGCATCGGCAACGCCGCCGGGGCGAATCTTGGAATGACGCAAATAACGACCATAGCTTCCTGTTATCCATGACGGCGCTGTCGAAAGATAAGGGTTGCCGGCAAGATCAGGCGGCATGCACAGCGCGCCTTCGAATTCCGCCTGCGTCAGCCAGATCGCCGCATAATGCGTATCGAGGATATCCGTCATATCGAACAGCATCGGGTGGCGCGCCCTGCGATAGGACCAGAACGGCGCAAGCGCCGGATCGGCTGGCGGATCTGATGTCAGCGGCTCGCGAAAGAAGGCTGCGACGGCCGGACTTTCCGGCAACTCCTCTAGCTGATCGTCGACAAAGAGGCTGAGCGCGACGAATTCGCGGCCCTGTTTGCGATATTCCTCGGGGATGGCAAGTGTGAAGGCATGCCGCAAGGGATGGCCCAAAACCGGGCTGAGCGGCCACTGCTCCGATCCTATGCCCGGCGGCAGGCCAAGGCTCCAGCCGCCCGACCAGCTGGCGTCCCGGCCCTCGACAGGCTGACGGCGCTGGCTGCCCCGGAAGAAGTCGTAGGCGACTTTGAGAGAAGGGTCTGCAAGAAGCTTGGGCGGCTCTGGAAAGGCCGCATCTGGATTGGCGATTTCGATGGCAAGCACAGCCTCGTCTTTCATGCGTACGATCAGCTGAAAGCCATCCGACGTACGGCCACAATATTCGCTCCAGGGCACATCATCCTCGGGATCACCAGGCTGATGCTGAAGATCGGGATAGAGCTTGATTACCTCGGCAAGGGGCATGCCGATATGGAGCCCGATAATCTCGATGTCATGAGGAAACACGCCGTAAAAGCCGATCCTTCCTATTTTCCCGGCAAGATCAACGTAAAGGCCGAAGCCGTCAGGACCAATACCCTCAATATAACCACGCTCATTTTGGGAAAGGGAAGTACCGGGCGGTATCAGACTTGCCAGTTCCTCCAGCGGCATCATCGGGCGCAGGCGGCCAAGCGCGGCAATATCCATGATTGTCCTCCCATCGAAGCGTCAAAAATCGAACCTGATATAGCCTTTAAGCTGGCGGCATTTTGCAACCGGACAAGGGCGGGAGGTCGAATTTTGCAACCGGATGGGCTGACGGCCATACAACCTTTAGCGTCAAGAGCGGCCCATGATCGCAACAGGTTCAGCGCCGCTCCCGAATTTGCCGGAGACCTACCAGGGCGTCGGTCCGTTGGGCTCGACGAAAAGCCCTGAACCATTTGCCTCGATACCCTCGCCGAGGGCATAAAGAACCGGCAGCCTTGCGCCCTCTTGCGGCGTCATCACTCCGTACCCCGTCAGATCAGTCTTCACAAAGCCGGGGCTGACCGAGTTCACCACGATGCCGGTGCCGCGCAATGCTTCATGAAGCTGGACGGTGAGCATGTTGAGGGCCGCCTTGGAGGCGTTATAGCCGATAAACTGCGCCTGATAATAGGTCGATGACGGATCGCCGTTGAGTGTGAGCGAGCGAGCGAACTGGCAAGGTTGACGATGCGCGCTGCGGATGCAGATTTCAGCAGAGGCAGCATGGCCTGCGTGACCGCAAGCGTTCCGATGAAGTTGGTGTTCATGACGCGGCGCACAGCAGAAAGCGCTGCCGATCCGGGCGGTGCGTCCGCCGGATCGAAAATCCCGGCATTGTTGACGAGGATATCCAGCCGCCCATGGCGCGCGCCAATGTCGGCCGCGGCCTTTGCAATGGTCTCCTCATCGTCAAGATCGAGATGAACAGCCTCGACGCTATGTCCCTCGCTTGCCAGCTTTTCAGCCGCGGCCTGTCCTCGTCCCGCGTCCCGCGCTCCCATGATAACGGCGATGCCGGCCTCGGCAAGCTGGCGGGCGATCTCCAGTCCGATGCCCTTGTTGGCGCCCGTGACAAGAGCAAGCCTTTTTCCTTCCATGATAAGATCCTTTCTTCATGCAGGTTTCCCGTTCATAATATGAAGGATCATTCAGTTTGAGGATTCGCATTTGACTGAGGCCGGGTCGCACCCCCTAAACCCCCGTAAAAAGCCACGTCAGACGCGGGCAAAGGTGACGCTTGACGCAATCTTCGAGGCAACCATTCAGCTTTTGCTGTCCGATGGTTTGCATCGATTGACGACGACCCGCGTTGCCGAACGTGCCGGCGTCTCGGTCGGCACGATGTACCAGTATTTTCCGCACAAACTGTCTTTGATCTACGCCCTCAACGAGCGCTATCTGGAGGCGCTTGCCGAGAAGATCGAAGCGACATGCCAAAGACATAAAGGCGCGCCGGTTCAAACCATGGTGGACGCGCTGATCGATACCTATTGGGACGCCAAGACCGAGCGGCCGGAGGTAACGCGCGCGCTATACCGCTCCGTGGCCGAGCTAGACAACGAGGAACTTATCGAAGCCTTCGCAAAACGCGTCGATGCCGCCACTTTATCCATGTTCGACACGGCCCCGCAAGAGGCCTTTGCCGATCTGCCGCAGGTGAATCTCGCCCTTCTCACCGTCATCTTCGGAACGGTGCGCAACGCCTTTGAGAGAAATCTCGGCGGGGAGGCGGAGCGCGCGCTGCGCGGCGAGCTGAAACTGATGTGCAAGGCTTATCTTACGACGGCAGCACGAGCTCAACGCAAACAAATAATTGAAACGGCCGAGTAAGTCTTATCGCCGCCGGTGACTGCGTTTCGTGCCGTCGTAAAAACCATCCGGCTTCTTTGCCACCCAATCGGCGAATTTGCGGATTTCAGGATGCTCGAGCAGCGCCTCGATGGTGGAGTAGGATTTTTCAAGTTCCACTTCAGAGAAAAGCGCATGGATCTGGCGATGGCAGATGCGGTGGAGAAACTGCGTCTTCCGCCCGCCCCGGCTCTTGGGAACGAGGTGATGCTCGTCGCGCTGGCTCTCGGGAATGTGACGTCCGCACAGCGGGCAGATCACCGGCTCCGGCGGCTGATACCAGGACACCACTTCGGCTCTGATCTTTCTCGCCATGGATTTAGCTTGCCTCTGTCTTCAGATGATGCATGCCCTGAGCGGTCTGCGACATGGACGGCATATGGGATGAAAGAGCCCGCTTCTCAAGCGCATCTCGCGCTTGCGACGAATCGACATCGAAGCTAGCCTTCAGGAACAGGCTTGGCCCGCGCCTCCTCCCTCCATTCGGGGAAGTATCGCACATACGGGGTTTCTTAACGAGCGAACCATCTGTTCGAGCATCGCATAAGGAGGGATTGCGTTCCGGCTCGCAATGGAGGTTTGAATGAAATTGTCTGCTCCCCTTTTCCAACTCAAAAGACGGGCGAAACTGACTGCGCGCAGAGAAGGTACTGCCCTTCACCTTGCCTTGGACGCCATCGCCCGTGAAGAAGGTTTTGCCAGCTGGAGCCTATTATCCTCCCGTTTGGCTAAGGCCGAAAGCTCACCCGAGATCATCTTGCAGGACCTTGAAGACGGCGACCTGATCCTGCTTGCCGCCCGTCGAGGTCACGGCAAGACAATGCTTGCCCTCAGGCTTCTCGTCGAGGCGGCAAAATCCGGCCGAAGGAGTATTTTCTATACGCTGGAATATACCGAGCGGCAGGCACTGTGGCAGATTGAACGACTGGGGCACGCCAGAGGGCTCAAGCCCGACGCCATCGAGATCGTCACCTCAGAGGCAATTTCCGCTGGCTACATCCTCGATCATCTCGGCGATGGACAACCGGGAGCCATAGCTGTCGTCGACTACCTGCAGATCCTCGACCAGCAGCGCAGCAAGCCACCGCTGCGCGACCAGATGGAAAAACTGCAGGCATATGCCGCAAAGAGCGGCATGATCTTCGTCTTCATCTCGCAACTGGATCGCGCCTTCGATGGAGACGGGAAAACCCTGCCCGAACTTGCCGATATCAGACTGCCGAACCAGATTGATCTCAACCTCTTCAGCAAAGCCTGCTTCCTTCATGACGGTATGGCGGCGCTCCGGCATCTGGCGGCGTAGAGCTCGATGAACGGACAAACGAGACCGCAGGTCATATAGCTGACACACTGTCCTTGACGTTGGCAGCTTGCGCGCAACATTTGCCGCCGGGTGTATTTTTCCGGCGGCAGCCACTTTGGCATGGCATCGCTCAGGAAGACCGCCCACCGCATTCCGCATAAGCAGAGCGCGGACACTCTGGAAGACGCTGGATAATTTTCGCCGAACCGATCCGGTTCGAAAAATTATGCCGTCGCATAGGAGGTCTAAGATGACGTGGCGTCAGCTGGATGTAGAGACCTGGCAGGAGCGCGTATCGGCGGAAAGCAAGGGCATGGCAAACCGGCAGATTGCTGGCATCCTCGAGCGTTTCTCGCTGGTCCCCAGCGGTTTTCCTGAAGGCGAGATCAGCGCCGCGGTGCATGAAGGACCTCTTGCCGTCAGTGGGGACTTCACGCCGCCGACGCAGCTTTGCGCCGTCCTCGGCGATCTCACGGTTACCGGCAAGCTCTCGACCGAGGCTGTCGATGGAGCTGACGGCAATGCCACCCTGATCGTCTTTGGCGATCTCGACTGTGCAAGCCTTGTCAATGACTGGGCCAGCATTCTTGTGATCGCCGGCGATTGCCGCGCCTACGACTGGTGCTTTGCGGCGCGCGAAGATTCCGCCTTCATCATCGGCGGCGACTTCACCACGCCCATCTTTCTTGGCGCCGATATCTGGGCCTCGGTTGGGGGCCTTGCCAATATGGACTATGGCTACGGCTATGCCTCCAGCCTCGCCTCGTTCTCCGACACCTATGACGGCAAACACACCTTGCCGCGAAAAGGCCCGCGCGAACTCGCTTTGAAACTTGGTCTCGGTCGTCAGGCAGCCCTTGACGAAGCCGAGCTTATCGAAGCGATCGAACAAAGGCTGTATGCAACCGGCAGCATCATGCCCTTGCATTAACATGATTGTGCCAATCCATGGCGTTGAGGTGTCGCAGTGGCTGACCACGAGAGAGATCAACTTGCGCAGCAGGCCTACGCCGTAGCCGCGCGGCTGCTGCCGCAGCGCTTTGACGGCGCAGCATTTGCCTTTGCGGCGGGCTCGCTCATTCGCGGCCAAGGCACAGGCCATTCTGACATAGACCTTGTCGTCGTCTATCCCGCTTTGGCGCGCGCCTGGCGGGAATCCTTCTTCTTCGATGGTCTTCCGGTGGAGGCCTTTGTCCAAGACCCCGAAACACTTGACTATTTCATGGAAGAAGACCTCAAAAGTCGCTGCCCTATCATGATCAGCATGGTTGCGACCGGCACAATCCTCGGGCCCGATATTAGAAGTGCAGAGGTCATTCAGGCCGAGGCGCGGGCTAAAATGGCGGCCGGGCCGCCGCCATTCAAAGGGCCGTCTTATGAAACGCTCCGTTATCAGATCAGCGACCATGCGGATGATTTGCGGGGCGAGCGGCCGGCAGAAGAACATGTCGCCATCGCTGCCTTGCTTCACCAGAAGCTTGCAGATCTCATTCTTTTGGGGCGCGGCCGATGGACGGCCCGCGGCAAATGGATACCCCGCGCCTTGAACGATCTGGACGCCAAGCTTGCCGCCAAATTCAATGCTGCCTTTGCCGATGCGTTTCAGGGCAACACGAAACGGCTCATCGGCCTCGTCGAGGGAGAACTCGAAAGCCATGGCGGACATTTTTTTAACGGTTTCAAGCTCGAAGCACCGCTGGAGGCGCGCCGTAGATCCGAATGAGCGCAGCAGGCGCGCCTTCCAGCCATCGACCGAAATTTTCGGATGCTGCGACGCTTATTGCCTGTATGATAAGGGAACGCTTCGCGAGACAGATTGAGGAGATACCTCTGATGCGCCAGGCCGATTCCGATGAGCTGCGAGCCTTTCATGCCAAGCTGATGGCACTCGCCAGCAATTCCAGCGACGGTCGCTTGGAGCGAATTTTCGAGCTGGTGCCGCGTGAAGCCTTTGTCGGGCCGGGTCCATGGCAGATCTGTCTCGACGGGCGTTACGTGCAAACACCGAGCGCCGATCCCACCTATATCTATCAGAACGTACTGGTCGGCATTGATCCCGCAAAGGGTATCAACAATGGCGAGCCCTTCTTACATGCATCCTTTATTGGTGCGGTTGCCCCGAAAGCGGGAGAAACCGTCGTCCACATCGGCGCGGGCGCTGGCTATTATACCGCCATCCTCTCCATGCTTGTTCTGCCGAAAGGCGAGGTCCATGCTTTCGAGTTTGAACCGGAGCTGGCTGTCCGGAGCCGCGAAAATTTAAGGCCTTATGAGGGGATCACCGTGCATCAGGGTGATGCTACGCGTCTTCCGCTGCCACCTGCCGATGTCATCTATGTCAATGCCGGAGCCGTTGCGCCGCCTGCCTCGTGGCTGAAGGCTTTGAAGCCCGGCGGGCGTCTGCTTTTTCCCTGGGCGCCGGCGCGGGGTATCGGCCTTGCCGTTCTGATCACCCGTACGGCGGAGAGTTTTGATGCAAAGGCGCTCCAGCCTGCCTATTTCATTTCTTGCCAGGGCGCATCCGATATGGAGATCTGCACTCGGGCTCCCGACGCGATTGAGGCCCGGTCGATTGCGAGGCTTTGGCTAAGGGACGAGCGAGAACCGGACGAGACGGCAGTTGCCGTCTATAAGGACCTTTGGCTGTCTGGAAAGCGCTCCGTCGCTTAAGCCATAAAGCTGGACGATGTCTGGCGCTGGCGAAGAAGTCGACAACGCGAACAGGCATCAATTTCTATAGGCAAGGCCAATGAAGGCTCTGGGAAGATCGTGCGTATGTCCGTTGGTTTCAGGCAAGGCGTCAGCGAAGATCCGGCACGACTGGCCTGGGACGCAAGCCGGCCGCGTCCTCTGGCCTGGACAGCCTGGTATACGGCTGCCGAGGATGCGGTGCCGACGCGCTCTTCCCTGAAATCGCTCTTCAGGCGGGAGGCGGTTGCCGTCGAAGCGCCGCTTGCTGCATCCACGCGAAGCTTTCCGCTCGTCCTTTTGTCGCATGGCACTGGCGCAACGGCGCTGGCGCTCGAGTGGCTTGCCCATCGTCTCGCTCAGCAAGGCTATGTCGTGCTGGGCGTCGATCACCACGGCCATACGGGCAGCGAAACCTATCGGGCGGAAGGCTTCTTATGTATGTGGGAGCGCGCCCGCGATCTGTCAGCGCTGCTGTCCGACCTCTCCTGGCGCGCAGCCTTGGGCGGAAACATCGACGAAGACGCCCACTTGGTTGGCTTTTCCGCCGGCGCCTACACCGCGATGCTGATGGTAGGGGCGCGTATTGCCTATTCCCAGTTCGAGCCGGACAACCCGGTCAAAAGCCCCATCCGTGGGCCGAGAGAATTTCCCGATCTCGCCGACCGCCTGCCGGCGCTTTTCGACAATCCCGTCTTTCGCGAGGCATGGGAGCGCCGCCGCGATGATCATAGCGACAATCGCATCAAAAGCGCCTTTGCCATTGCTCCTGGCCGATCCGTTCTTGGCTTTGATAGAAACAGCCTTCACACCATCCAACGTCCGGTCTTTCTGGTGGCCGCAGATGCCGACCGGCAGGCTCCCGCCGAGTGCTGGCGCTTCCTCCATGACAATGTCGGCGGGCCTACCGAAAGCCCAAAAACCACAAAACCCGAGCTCGACATCGTACATGGCGGGGTCGACCACTATGTTTTCTTACCGGAAGCCGCGCTGCCAGGCTTCGCCTCTGAGCCCGAACTATTTGCCGATCCTCCCGGCATTCAGCGCAGAGAAGTTCACGATCACGTTGCCGAATGCGCGATCCGGTTTTTCGCGCGCCAACCTGAACGCATCGGTACGACAGGCGATGTCTGAGCCGCCAACTGCAAGATAGAAAATCCGACGAACTGATCAGTGGCGCACCCTCCCGATCTCCTGTCAATCGCCTGTCATATTCCAATGAAAAGCAGGGATTGGGGCGGGAAGAGGAGCCTGAAGCATGAGCACGATCAGACTGGGAAAGACTGAGGATATCGAGACAATCTTTGCAATCCGGATGAGCGCCCGGGACAATGATATAGATCGAGAGCAGCTGGCAACGCTAGATGTCACCGAAGAAAGCATTCGCGAAAGGCTGGCCGCTTCGCCCTGTCTGTGGATCGCGGAAGACGGGGGAAAGGCACTTGGCTTTTCCATGGCCGACCGGAAGGAAGGATCGCTCTTTGCGCTCTTCGTGCGCCCGCAGCATGAAGCCAGGGGCATCGGCACACAACTGCTGGCGCACGCAGAGACATTTCTCTTTGCCGAGCACGAACGGATATGGCTCGAAACCAACGGCCAAAGCCGCGCCGCGCAATTCCTGATCCGCCGTGGCTGGCAGCCGAGAAAGCGCATCGAGCACAGCCATATCATTCGCTTTACGAAGAACCGTTCGCACACTTTACAAGCTACGTCCAAAGCGAGTGATTTGCCGACAGCTTGAGCGATCAATAGGCGGAGCAAGATGACGTTGGCAATTCGCGAAGTAACCCCGAGCGACCATCAAGACCTGCTAGAATTGTGGCAGGTGACATGGATTGCGACCTATGGGCCGACAATTGGCGATGAAGCTGTATCGGCCATGCTCGCACACCTCGACGACGCCGGTGTTGCCGCAATCATTCCTGGACAAGACGAACGTGCCTATTGCGCGCACCTGAGCCACCAGCTTTCCGCCAGTCTTGTCATCGCCGAGCGTGGCAGCAACAGATCGCGATCCTGAAGGAGTCGAAACGCAGATGAGAGAGTAAGCTCTTTCCACTTCCCCGAGGAGATGCGCTACATCACGCCCGTCGTCGCAAGAGCGAGCACGATGTAGCGACCGAGCTTGGCAATGGTGACCAGCAGGAGAAACAACGGCAGAGGCTCGCGCAGGATGCCGGCAACCAGCGTGATCGGATCGCCGATGATAGGCAGCCAGCTTCCGAGCAGCGAATATTTGCCATAACGACGATACCACCCCTCCGCCCGCGCCAGGGCTTTCTCCGAAACCGGAAACCAGGGCCTGTCGCGGAAGCGCTCGATGAAGCGGCCGAGGCACCAGTTGACGAGCGAGCCGAGGATATTGCCGAGGCTCGCGACAGCCACCAGCAGCCAGACCTCATAGCGGCCGCTGAGGATAAGCCCGACCAAGACAGCCTCGGATTGCATCGGTACGATGGTGGCGGCACCAAGCGCCGTCAGGAAAAGACCGCCGTAGCCCGCAAGCTCGATCATCATGGGGATGGTGCCTTCCGCCACAGGCCGCATCGAGCGGCGGGCCAGGGCGACCGCCTTAGCTTATCAAGGTGAAAAATGGTGCGAGTTCCTTTCAAGGAGCGGTGATCGACGCACCTGATATCAGAGAACGGCAGTCAAATGCGAGATATCGGCAAGTTGCACCACAGAACGGTTGCGCCGATGCGCGTCCTCGGCAAGATGCGTGATACTGCCCGATGCGCAAGCAAAATGCACTTTGCCGACGGCCTCTATCGGTAAGCCGATGAAGGCCGCGATCACAAACGTCAGCGCGAAGCCATGCGTGACTACAATCTGCACCGGCGCCGGCCGTTCGATAATAACCTCAACCGCACGATAAATACGCGTCGCAAACGCGCGGCGAGATTCCGCGCCCTCAATGCCGCCATCGTCATCCAGCCGATCGCCGCCTTGAGCGACGCGGTTGGCGTCAAGCCAGCTTTGCGGTCTGCCGCCGGCAACCCCATAGCTGATTTCCCGCAGATCCTGCATCGCCTCAACCGGTTGTCGCAGGCGCTGCCCGATCACCGCCGCGGTTTCGGCTGTTCTCAAAAGGTCCGATGTGAAAATCTCGACAGTATGATCCGCCGTGAGCGTGGCAAGCCGCTCAGCGATGTCCTGGGCATGCCGCCGGCCAAGCGTCGTCAGCGGCGTGTCGTACCAGCCGCCCACCCTGCCCTCGACATGGTGAACAGACTGCGGATGGGTCACGACAAAGATGGTTTTGATCGCCATGGCGCGCTTCTATTTGTTGAGGCCAAGAGAGCCCGTGTCTTGTCAGCGAACCCGGCAGAAGACCGACAACACGCTTCCCGCTGTTGTCACGGATCCTCTTGTCAACGCACAGCGCGCACCGGACAAGATGGAGCCGAGACAAGCGATGACCTGTCATGTCGCTAAAAACAGTTGCGCCGGAAAGAAAGGTCTCTTCCCGGCGCACAAGTCATTCAGGCAAAGTCGATTAGAACTGCTTGCGCAGGCCAAGCGTGATCGCGTTGGTGCTGAAATTCGTCTTGGATTCGGTGCCATCAACCGCCGTGAAGTTGAAGCTGTCAGCTCCAGTGTAACGATAGCCAATATCCAGAACCGTGCCTTCAAACACTGATGTATTCTTGAAGATGTTCTGGAGGTTCACGCCAACGCCGGCATCAAAGTGATAGGCAAACTTCGTTGCACTATCGTCGATTAGCGTCCCAACACCTGCGAGGCCGACGCCCTGCTTGCGAAGATCAAGGTTGATAAACCCGGCACCGGCGCCGACATAGGGCGTGATCGCGCTGAAGGCGCCATCGGTCGCCAGCGGAATGTCGAGGTAGCCGTTCAGGTAACCTTGGAAGGTGCGGGCGTCGCCATAGGAATTGATGGAGCCAACGCCCCCTACGCCCGATACGCTGTGTTCGTCGACAGAGGCCGAACCATAGCCAAGTTCAATTTCAGCGCGGGGCGCTACAAAACCCATCGAGCCAAAGTTGTAACCGGCGCGCAGCGCGCTGTAGAAGCCGACGTCATAATCCGTGTTCACGCTGATGCCGCCAAAGCCACCAGAAGCGAAGTTGGTATTATTGAGGAAATTGATCTCGTTGATCGATCCCAGGTAGAAGCCCGATGTCGATGTTGCGACCGGCTGTTCGACAGGCGCGATGAGATCAGCTGCGCTGGCAGCTGAGAAGCTTGCCGTCGAAAGCAGCGCTGCTACGAGAAGGCGTGTCGCAATGGTCATGATCATATCCCTGCTCTTGAGGCAATTTCCTTGCCCCGCTTTATGGGTTCAATAATAGGATGCTCTGCGGAAATAACCAGAAAATGCATTACGGTTTTGGGACATTGCCCGAAGACGGCCCCTTGAAGTTGCAGTTTTGCCACAAAACTACTGAGGATCGTGGTTAAAATAAGTTTTTCTGCACGGCTTCAGTCACTTAACGGTGAAGGAGCGGTTTTTACTGATCATTTTCCACATCGTTCCATCTGACTTCCTTGGTTGGTAGGCCGCCGTTCACGAACAATTTTCCGCTCTGTGACGTTGATTGCAGCGACAAAGTACGGCCTACTGCTGTCGGACGCGAACACGACTGGCAGCAGTTGCAGGCAACAGCAGATCGACGGATCTTCGTTCGCCTGGAAGACGACCAATATTTGAGATGACCTGATATTGGGACAATCCCGATCTCCGGCTGTTTGGATAGGAAAGAGTTGCCGATGACCCTGATTGCTTCTCATCGCGGTGGTCGAGACTTGTGGCCGGAAAACTCCCGCCTGGCCTTTCGTCACACCGCGGAAATGGATGTCGACCTCGTGGAGTTTGACGTTCACCAGACACGGGACGAGGTGCTGGTGGTTCATCACGACGCCACGATCGACCGGATGACGAGCGGGCACGGGCCGATTGGCGACATGACCTATGAAGAACTGTCACGCCATATCATCATTGGCACAGGCGGCGAGACCATTCCGACGCTGGTGGAAGTCATCGACATCATGAGACCGTCTAAGGTCAATCTGCGGGTCGAGATCAAGGCGCGCCAGGACGGCACGACCTATGACAATATGGAGCGTCACCTCCTGCGCCTGCTCTCCGAAAGTGGCATGGCGACCCGAAGCATGATTACATCGTTTCAGCTGCCTTCGCTCGAAGCGTTTCTTTCCGCCCTCGATGAACATGGTCTGGCCTCGGACGATCTTCTCGGCGCCCTATGGCTTTGTTCACCCAGCACCATGGCCCAGCTCGGTTTCAGAGGCATTCTGTCCTGTCTCTCGACATTCGATGTTCGGGAGATCGGGCTGCGCGCCGATGCGATCGACGACCATCTCGCCGCTCTGTTCGACGCCCATGATATCAAACTTCACGCCTGGGCCGCCCATACGAGCGAAGCCGCACGCACCATGTTTCGCCTGGGCATTGCCAGCTTTACCAGCGACCGACCGGATCTGGCCATCGCCGCCAGATCAGAACACCGCAGCGGCCTCTTCGCCTGGGCTTGAGGCTTAAAGCCTCGGAGGTATGCGGCGCCACAATCCGCGAGAGCTGCGCCGTCGCGACCTGCCTGCCTTGGCCTATCGGCCCATGATCGTCTTTTCAAAGACGCTGAGCGCGCGGCCTACAGCCTGATCCATGTTGTAGTATTTGTAATCGCCAAGGCGGCCAGCAAACACCACATTGGCAGCCTCCCGTTCAGCGAGTTCGATATATTTGTTGTGCAACTCGTGATTCTCGTCGCGTGGGATCGGATAATAAGGTTCGGTTTTGCCGGGCACATGCGCCATCGGATACTCGATGGCAACGGTCGTCACATCAGACCATTCCTGCGTCAGATACGCCATTTCTGAAATACGGGTAAAATCGTGGCTCATCGGATAGTTGAGCTGGCCGGCCGCCTGATGCCGGCCCTGTCGGTAGGTCTGAAAGTCAAAGCGCAAAGAGCGATAAGGAAGTTCGCCGAGTGCATAATTGAAATATTCGTCAATTGCCCCCGTATAAAGCAACCGGTCGTAGGTAACCTCGCTGCCGAGATCCTTGATATCGGTTTCCAGCGAGACATCGATACCCGGCTGGCCAAGGATGCGCTCGAACATCTTGGTGTAGCCGAGCTTCGGCATGTTCTGGAATGTGTCTTGAAAATAACGATCGTCGTAGGAAACGTAAACCGGGACACGCGCCGTCACCGACGGAGAAAGGGCCTCAGGCGTGAGACCCCATTGCTTGGTCGTATAGCCATAAAAGACGTTCTGATAAATGAATTCAGCGAGATCACGCACGCCCTGGATCGGGCTCTCGCGCATTTTCAGGATCGTTACCTTCTGGTCCATGCCATAGGTCTCGATGAGGATCTTCGTCAGCCGATCGGCTTCCGCCTTTGGAAAGAGGATCTGCAGCGAGGTGAGATTGAACGGAATCGGCACGAGACGACCATCGATGGAGCCCAGCGTGCGATGTTCGTAAGGCAGCCACTCGGTAAACTGCGAGAGATAGGTCGCGATCGAAGGCGCATTTGTGTGGAACACATGAGGGCCGTACTGGTGGTAAAGCACACCGGCATCGTTGCGGCGATCGAAGGCATTGCCTGCAATATGGTTGCGACGATCAATGACGAGCGAGGTCTTGCCAGCCTGTGTTGCGAGCCGCTCTGCGATGATCGAGCCGGTATAGCCCGCTCCAACGATGAGCCAGTCGTAATGCTTCTTCATAATGCCCTTGCGCCCCTATGAACCGGAAAGGCCTGATGCGCCTCTGCGGGAAATCCTTGCAATACACTTGCCGACCCAAAGGCCGGTCGTTTGTGTGGCAGAACGAGTTGTCGAGTTCGTTCCGCCACCTCTTTTGGTTCTACCGATCCGTCAGGTCCCAGTGGCTCGCATGTCTTCGAAGGCAATACCGACCTCGCCCGCGAAATAAGGAATGCAACGGCTTAGGCCCTCGCGCAGCGAAATCTTGGGCGACCAACCGAGCAACCGGCCCGCCAGGGTAATGTCCGGTTTACGCTGCAGAGGATCGTCCTTTGGAAGCGGCTTATCGATAATGTCGGAGCGGCTGCCGGTCATTTCGAGGACGATATCTGCCAGTTCGCGAACCGTGAACTCACCCGGATTGCCGATATTCACCGGTCCGGTGATCGAGGCGTCCGACCGCATGAGTCGGAAGAAGCCGTCGATCAGGTCGTCGACATAGCAAAACGAACGGGTTTGTGTTCCGCCACCGTAAAGCTCGAGGGGCTCGCCTTTGAGGGCGCTGACGATAAAGTTGGATACGACGCGTCCATCCCGTGGATCCATGTGCGGCCCATAGGTATTGAATATGCGGGCGACCTTGATCTCGACACCATGTCTTCTGTGATAATCGAAGCAGAGCGTTTCGGCAGCGCGCTTGCCCTCGTCGTAACAGGCGCGCGGCCCGATCGTGTTGACGGCGCCGCGATAGCTTTCGGTTTGCGGATGCACCTCTGGATCGCCATAGATCTCACTGGTGGATGCCTGAAAGATGCGTGCTCCCGTTCTGACCGCAAGGTCGAGCAGGTTTTTCATGCCGAGCACGTTGATCAGCAGCGTGTCGACAGGGTCTATCTGATAATGCGGCGGCGAAGCCGGGCAAGCGAGATTCCAGATCTCGTCGAAGTCGCCGTCGGGAAGATCGCCGCGGACATCAGCGTGAACAAACGAAAACTTCAGATCGGTGATCAACGGAACGATATTCGTCATGCGACCGGTCTGAAGGTTATCGAGGCAGACGACTTGAAAGCCTTCGGCCAACAGCCTGCGACACACATGCAGCCCCAGAAAACCCGCGCCCCCGGCGACGAGCGCCCTACGCTTTTCTGTCATTGTAACTGATCCCCTCTCCGGCGGTTCAAGTCATGGAACGAGAGCGACCAGCACCAAACCGAACGTTGCTCGATCTGATGCTGCGTCAGAACATCCGCGCGGCGAATGTGCTGGCCGGCCCATGCGCAAAGGTCCGACCCCGTCGAAGTGACCATGCATTGCCGCACCGGCCGTTGGCCGCGCTTGAAGATCATGCCTAGAACTCCATCCGCGAAGCCGAATCGATCGGCTCGTTGTGGAAGACGAGGCAAACGCGATTGTGGTGGCAAAGGCTTACATCGATATCGTCGCTTGACTGGACAAAGCGGGCGATGAACTCGGATTCCCCACCCATCCCGGCATAGGTCCAAAGTGGCGATGCCTGCTCGAAGAGGTGATGCGACGGAAAGGCAAAGCCGCCCATGTCGATCGGGAAAGGCCGCTCGGGCCAGTTGGCGCTCCAGAAAACAGCCCTGCCATTCACGACGACGGGACGCTCAATGCCAACAGGTCCCAAGTTGCCGACAGGAAACGCTGAGAAGCGGCTAACCTTACGCAACTCATCGACCATGGGACGATAGACGAGATTGTCATCGTCCATGATGTAGACAACGCCTTCCAGCCGCTGGTCGCGCACATATTCGAGTGCCGCATTGCGCTGAACGTGACCTTTGTCCTTGGTCGGTCCGATCGCCATATATTCGACGTTGAGGTTTGCGGTCAGAGAGACAACAGCAGGGTCCAGGCTGTCACCATCTTCCACGATGATCCAGATGTAGTTGTCGATCTTGGAGAAGATCTGGTCGATGTGCCTGCGCATATAAGCCAGGCGGAGCGGCCGGTTATAGGTGCAGGTGATAAAGATAAGCTTGGTGTCTTTCATGATAAGCCTTCGTGGAGTGAAAGAAGCAGGTCGCTGACCACGCGCCGCAGAGATCCGTTCGCCGATCTCGTTTCGTCGCGAATAAAGCCGGCGTGACATCACGCTCTCGTAGAGCCACGCTAGTTTCGTGCAGCCGTCTTATGCAGTACGCACCTGGTCCTCATGTCCTCGTGCGGCAATTCCCTCAAAGATGGACTGTGTTGCTTGACCGAAGCTGGATTGCAAAAGCAGAGACCAAGTAGAGCGCAGCATCGAGACCGTGCGTTAAAGAACAGTCTGGAAAGATAGCACGCTTATTGTTCGGATGGTGAGCAGATTACGCCTCAGCCTTCCAGTAGAAGCCCCAGGCTTCAGGCCAAGCACCAGGACATTATGAGGATGCGTCTATCAGTCCTTGGGGAGATCAAAGCCCCGCAACAAAATGTAGTTTATCGGACAAGTTCGTTGTCCCCTGATGGATGAGCGCAGCTCTAATTTTCTTGACACAATCGCTGCAATTCAACTCGTCAACAATTGTCTTGTGGCTGCCCAAAAAAGGGCGTTAAGTGAAGACTTAGATCTAGCGATTTGCATTTTTAGCCTTTTGTTTGCGAGCATCTCATGATTTGCCCTGCCGACCTTCTCCATTTTGCCGATCGTCAATTTTTAAGCCAACTGACGGCCCATCAGCAGGTCGATGCCGGGCGTTGTCGGATCGAGCAGGAATACACCCGATGATCGCCAGAATATTTCGGCAGATGTCCTGCCTCGCCGGCCTATTGCTGATGGCCGGCAATGCGTTCGGTCAGTCCGTCAAAAGCGGCGAAATGTTTGATCCGGCTGCTGCGGCCGGCGACATCAAGATCGGCTACGAGGCATGCCTGGCGCTGGAGCGTCAAAATAGCGGCATCATGGTTCGGATCGATGGGACCGGTTACTGCATACGCTACTATGCGGCGGGACTTCGCACCGATGACAAAAATCCGATCGCCGCGGTTTGGCTGCATGGCGATATCATGGGCCCTCACGAGAGGCCGGCGACGAAACACCTTGCAGGGGTTGGCGTCAACCAGATCATCGATCAGGAAGCCGCGCTTTTTGCACGCTTCAAGGTCCCCTATATTTTCATCGCGAGACCTGGCAGCTACGGCAGCGCCGGGCGTCACCACCACATGCGCCACACGACGCTCGAAGCGCGCATTGTCTCCGCCACGCTCGATGCGCTGAAGCGCAAGTATCATATCGAGCGCCTAGCCCTTGGCGGACATAGCGGCGGCGGCATGCTGGTGGCTGAGTTTCTCAATCACCGAAAGGACCTTGCCTGCGCGGTGATCTCGTCTGCACCTGCAGGCGGGCGCGGCTTTACCCGGCAGAACAAGCGTGCCGGCGACCCGCAGATAATCGATCCGATCTCTAAGACGAGCGCGCTCAAACCGGATCCAGCGCGCCGCATTTTTGTGCTCGCCGACCCCCGCGACACCAATGTGCGTTTCGCGCTTCAGCAACCCTATGTGGACGCCTTGAAAAAGGCGGGCCAGGACGTGACGTTCCTGCCTCTCGAGAAAGCGCCGCCTCCCGAATATCATGACCTGATGGATGCCGCCGAAACGGCGACAGGGCTTTGCGCGGCGGGAAAACCGACAAGCGAAATTGTCGACACGTTGAAGGCGCTTCCCCAACAGGCTCCGCGTCAGATCAATTGATACCTGTCGCCTTTTTGGCGGCAAGCAAGATCAACAGTTTGTGCCAAAGGCGCCGCGCCTGAGGGCGCGAGCCTTCGTCTGATATCTGGTTCCATAGCGCATCGGCTGTTGTCCGCAGCCCGAGGATGGATTGGAGAGAGCATGAAGAAGCTTCTGATCATCGCACTTTATCTTCTCGCAAGCATAGCGCTTTCGATGGCGGTCGCCGAAACATCCTCTGATATCGCCGCTCGGCTCGGACGCGGGATCAATATTCTCGGTTACGATCCCATCTGGAAAAATCCG
The DNA here is from genome assembly GCF_037199735.1 of Oryzifoliimicrobium ureilyticum. NCBI lineage: Bacteria > Pseudomonadati > Pseudomonadota > Alphaproteobacteria > Hyphomicrobiales > Rhizobiaceae > Oryzifoliimicrobium > Oryzifoliimicrobium ureilyticum. The sequence continues at coordinate 194,311 of NZ_JBBBVQ010000009.1, forward strand.
GACGAAGCACACTTCAAGCCGCGCTATTTCAAGATGCTCCACGACAGCGGCTTTCAGACGGTGCGGGTCAATCTTCAGGCATTTTGCCATATGGATGCCCAAAACCGCCTCGATGAAGCCTGGCTGAAAACACTTAATAGCGTGGTGCATCAAGCCACGGCAGCAAAGCTGAACGTGATCCTGGACGAGCATGACTATCGCGTCTGCGGGCAGGATTTTGAGCTTTGCCGAACGAAGCTTTTCGCATTCTGGCAACAGATCGCCCCGCGCTATAAGGACGCGCCGTCCTCCGTGCTGTTCGAGCTGATGAACGAGCCGAACAAAGCCATCACGCCCGCTCTATGGAACAGCATGATCCCGGAGCTTCTTTCCGTCGTGCGCAAGACAAACCCGAAACGCTGGGTGGTCATTGGTCCTGCCAACTCCAATAATTTCCGCTCTCTCGATGCCCTGGAATTGCCCGCGGCAGATCGCAACATCATCGTGACGATCCACTATTACGACCCCTTCGCTTTCACCCACCAGGGGGCGACCTGGACCAATCCGAGCCGCGAGAACATGACCGGCGTTCCCTGGGGCAGCCAAGCCGACCGACACAAGATGAAGGACAATTTTGCGGTCATGGCGCGGTGGGCTGAAGAGCATCGCAGACCGATCTTCGTGGGCGAGTTCGGCGCTTACGAGAAGGCCGCGATGCCCGATCGTGCGGCGTGGACTGCAGCCATCGCACGCACCGCAGAAGCCCATCATTTTGCCTGGGCCTACTGGCAGTTCGAGAGCAGCTTTAGTGCCTATGACCTGAAAAGCGATAGCTGGATCAAACCCATTTACACAGCCCTTATTCCAAGCACCAATACGATACTGCATTAGCTTTTTTAAGGAAAAATCCTATGAAACACATTGCCTTCAGCATCATTGCCCTCTCCGCAGGTTCCGCCTTCGTTTTCCCTGCCATGGCCGAGAACGCGACGCAGCCCACCGCCCCGGCCTGGCATGCCTATGCCAAGCAATTGCAACAGATCTGCCCTGACAAGAAACTCGATCAGCTCAAGCCGGCGGACCTCCGCGATGCGCTGGAAAAATACAAGGACGGCCAGCCAGCCAGCGTCCAAAAGCAAATGGCATCGGCTGAAACCCTTGCCTGCAAAAACGAAACAGCCGGAGCGGCCTGCGCAAATCTTGCCGACATCCGGTTTGCCGCGCGCGGCGAAAAGCTGCGCCCGCTTGCTCAAAGCATCTGCTCGAACTTCACGGCGCTGCCGTAGTAGGACCCTCGCAAAAGCGTCATGGCCTCGAGCTGGCGGAACTATCTTCCGCTTCTTCGCCATCGATGGTCTCAGGAAGAAAACCGCCGGTCTGCCGCTTCCACAGTCTGGCGAAGAGACCGTTGAGCTCGATAAGCTCCGCCAACTTTCCCTGTTCGACAATTCGGCCTGCATCCATGACAACGATCCGGTCCATGCTGGCGATGGTGGAGAGACGATGCGCAATGGCAATCACCGTCTTTCCCTCCATGACGAGGTCGAGCTTTTCCTGAATGGCTGCTTCGGATTCGCTGTCGAGTGATGAAGTCGCCTCATCGAGGACGAGGATCGGTGCGTCCTTTAAAAGCACGCGCGCAATTGCTACTCTCTGTCTTTGGCCGCCGGACAGCTTGATGCCGCGATCGCCGACGAAGGCCTCATAGCCTCTGCGCCCCTCGCCGTCGACGAGATCGTGTATGAACAGGTCGGCTTTTGCCGCCTTGGCGGCGTCTTCTAGTTCCTTTCGGCTCGCTTCCGGCCGTCCGTAACGGATATTGTCGCCAACGGAGCGGTGCAGCAGCGCGACATCCTGGGCGATGACGCCGATGGCGCGGCGAAGGCTCGCCTGCGTAACAGCCCTGATATCCTGCCCATCGATCAGAATTGCGCCCGATTGAATATCGTAAAACCGCAGCAAAAGACTGACGAGCGTCGTCTTGCCGGCGCCTGAGAGCCCGACAAGTCCGATCTTCTCGCCAGGCCGAACGGTCAGCGAAAGATCGTTGATGACAGTCTTTCCGTTCTTGTAGGCAAAGTGCACCGCATCGAAGCGGAGTTCGCCCCGAGAAACATGGAGCGGCACGGCATCCGCTTTGTCCGTGATTGTGGGAGGTGTCGTCATCACGGGCATGGCATCCTTGATCGTCCCGATCGCCTGGAAGATCTGCTGGCCCATCTGCAGGAAAGCGAAGGTCTGTGTCGAAAGCCGCTGCAGAACATAAATCGCTGCGACAAACTCCCCGATCGTCAGGAAGCCTTTGAGCAGCCCCGAAAAGCCAATGATAAAGACGGCAAGCCATTGAAGGGTGTTAAAAACCACGACGATAACTTCTGAACTCCGATAGATACGCTGCTCGTGGTGCTGAGTCTTGACCGCCGTCTGAATGATCCCTCGAATGGCGCCAGCCTCGCTATCCTCCGCGGCAAACTGCTTGATCATCTGCATGTTGCTGTAAAGATCGGTAATGGCACCGGACACGATACTCCGCTGCTTGGCCGTGCGTCGCGCACGCTCGGAAAAGAGCGGCGCCATCTTCACAGCAAGACCAATATTCGCCAAGATCCAGCAGAGGACCGGAATGGCCAATTGCCATGCCAAGGCGGACAGAAGAACGAGCGAGCCGGTCATCTGCACCACAAAACGCGGCCCCGTCTGAAAGGCGAGCAGGATCTGTTGCTGGACGGCGGATGCGACCTGTTGGAGGCGTGACGCTACCTGGCCAGCAAAGAGGTCATGGAAGAAAGAAAGATCCTGCCGCTCGACAGCCTTGTGTCCCTGCCACTGGATCGCTGCTGGCATGGCCACGCTTAGAGTATGAGAATTAAGCGTATTCATCAGAAAACTGACGATCGGGATTGCCGGGAAGATCAGAAGGCAAAGAAAGGCAAGGATCGGCCAATCGCTGATGAGATAGGCGCTGGCGCCGCGCTGGCTAACCCCGTCGATGATTTTTGATAGCGCCCAGGCTATCCCAAGATTCATGACCTCAAAAGCCATAGAGGAAAACGCCAAGCCCGCGAGCGGCCAACGAAACATCGAAATAAAATGAAGTAAAACGGCCACCGGCCCTTTCGAGGGAAGCGGACGGTACGGGATTTCCAGCGGACGGATCAGCCTTTCAAAAGGGCGGTAGATAGCATCGGAAAACGACATCGACTGCTCTCTTCTTGTTCAACACCGAAGGACTCAAGTGACGCGAGAGGCGATAGGATCATCTTCTTGTTGCAATCTCAAATTTAAAAAGATGATGGCTATGACCACGAAATGAGATGATATGCACGATCAACACGACCTTGAGTTGCCCCGTATCCTGATCATCGGCAACGGCGGTAGCGGAAAGACTTGGCTGTCCCGCAAGCTCGCGAGGCACACGGGCCTGCCCGTCATCCATCTCGACGATCTTCGCTGGGAGCCAGGAAACTATGGGATTGCGCGCAGCAATGATGTCGTTGTCAGCAAAGTCGAGGAAGCAGGAAAAGCAGAGGCCTGGATCATCGAAGGTGTTTATGGCTGGCTTGCTTCAAGGGTGCTGGAGCGGGCGACGACTCTCATCTGGATCGACCTGCCGGAAGCCGAATGCATTGCCAATATCAGGCAACGCGGTATCCAGGGCGGCGGCAGCCAGGAATCCTTTGAAGAATTAGTCACCTGGGTCAGCGAGTACAGGATCCGCGACAACTCCAGCAGCCATATCGGCCATCTGCGGCTGTTCGAAGCCTTTAAAGGTAATAAGCTGCAGATCAAACAAAGGGCTGGCATGACTGCGCTTCTGGAAAAAGCGGAGAACCAGACCCAGCTCCGTTGATGAGGCGCAGGGCCAAGTTACCGTTTGAACCTCAGCGCCCGATGAGAATCGCCCCCGCCGCGACGATGACGCAGGCAAGTGCACGCTGCGCCGATAGTCGTTCTCCGAGGAACAGCCATCCGATCAGTGCGGCAAAGACGACGCTTGTTTCACGCAGTGCTGAAATCGGTCCGGCCGGACCAAGCGCGAAGGCAGCCACGACTGCTCCATAGGCGAGCATCGAAACTAGGCCGCCGCCAAGCGCCTTCCAGGTGGCGGGCGACCTGAAATCGACGGAAAGCCGTCTGCGGATCACCATGAAAGTCGCTGGCAGGAAAAGCCCGTAAATGAACAGCACCCAGGCGGCATAGCCGCCGCTATCGCCGGCCCGGCGAACACCGATGGAATCGACGGTTGCGTAAGTCGCGATAATTGCGCCTGTCAACATGGCAAGCAGGATCGAAGGCGCAGATGCCCTGGCCTTTCCAATGAGGAGGCTCAAAATGCCGAGGGCCACCAGAATGACGCCGGCAACCTGATGGAAGGCCAATAGATCGCGCGTGACCAGAAAGCCGATCACCGTGACCAGCAGCGGCACTGTCCCCCGCACGATGGGATAAACTTGTCCAAGCTCTCCGAACCGATAGGCAGCAACCAGAAACACGCTATAAGCCGTCTGAAGCGCGGCAGACAAAACTATGTAGATCCAGGCATCGCCGGGCGGCAGGGGATGAAGCAGCATCAAGGGGATAGCCGCCACCGTGCTGGCAAAGCTCATGACCGTCACCGTCCAGAGCCTGTCGCCGCCATGATGCAGAAAAGCATTCCAACTGGCGTGAAGAATGGCGGCAAACAGCGCCAGGGCGATGACGACGGGGCTCATCGTCTTCGGCCTGTCCGCGCCTGAAACGCAGCGGCTTCTTGCGCTTTGTCAGGCATTGTCATTACTGCGCATAATCGGGCTGCGTGCGATCAAGCACGCGTTTGATGGAGTCCAGGTGAAGGCGCGCTGATTCCGGATCGCCTTCGCGCATCTGTCGGTAAGCAGCTTCTGCAATCTCGTGCGCCACCGGCACGACTTTGCGTCCCGTCGACAGCGCGAGCGTCTGCACCTCGCAAGCGCGTTCCAGATAATAGAGATCGTCCCAGGCCTCGGCGATGGTCGGACCGCAGACCATCACGCCATGATGCTTCATGAAGACGATATCGGCATCGCCGATCGCAGCCGCGATGCGGTCTCCCTCACGCTCGTCCAGCGCCAAACCGTTGTAATCTCTATCGACAGCGGTCCGGCCATAGAATTTGAGCGAAGTCTGGCCGGCAAAAATCAGCGGGTCGCCTTCGGTCATCGATAGCGCCGTCGCATAAGGCATATGCGTGTGAAACGCGGCCTTGGCGCGGGGAATGTTCTTATGGATCCGCGCATGGATGTAGAAGGCCGTGGCTTCTGGCGTTCCGTTTCCGGAAACGACATTGCCGTGGAAATCGCAGACCAACAGCATCGATGCCGTCAGCTCCCGGAACGCGTAGCCATAGGGATTGACGATGAAGAGATCGTCATAACCGGGCACCACGGCAGAGAAATGATTGCAGATCCCTTCTTCCAGCCCATATTCGGCGGCCATGCGAAAGCAGGCCGCAAGATCGACACGCGCCTGCCAGATTTCCTTTGTCTCCAAGTCCGGCTGGTTCGGCCCTCTGGAAGAGGCCAGGTTGGACGTCGAAAGCTGATGAGCCAAACCGGCCTCCTAAGGTTCGCAATTTCAGTTAAGGAAGATGCTATATCTCGATAAAAGCAGTTTCCGAAGTCCGATTTCCAGCGAAACATCCTTCCCTCTCGGAATATTTCAACAGGCGGATCCGAGCAGGAACCTGCGGTGTGGCAAACAGCCACGCAACGTGCTCAATGGTTGTCGCAATGAGGATCGGAAAGCTTTACGGCGATACGCCATGCTTGCCTGTTTGACGGTCAAGCGAGCGGCGGATGCCGGCGCTTGACCGGCTGGGATTTAACGATCGATGTGTTCGTCTCCGCCTTATCGGCGATCCGATCGAGAATCTCGTCCAGCTGACTGATGGAGCGCACGAACAACCTCGCGATGAAGCAATCGTCTCCGGTGATCTTGTCGCATTCGACCACTTCGGGCGTCTCATTGATGAGGTCCTGAACGATATGCAGCTTGCCGGGGAGCGGCCTGATCCGCACGATAGCCTGCAGCATGTATCCAAGGGCTTCGTGCGAGAGCTCGACTGTAAAACCGCTGATCACGCCACGCTCCTCAAGACGCCTTACTCTTTCGGAGGTGCTGGGAGAAGACAGGCCCACGAGTTGCGCCAGTTCCTTGAGGGAGATTCGTGCATCTTTCGTGAGCGCATCGATGATCAGGCGATCAACGGCATCAAGCATCCCAACCTCCCTTTACCAGATAAAGAGATGAATTTGCCTTCATATGATAGGCAGATCAAGTCTTTGACTTTCGAAAAGATATGGATGCTGAAGCTCGGCCTTACTAGGATTGCCACATCGTCAGTGGAGATTTGGAAGATGAACAGCCGCAGCCGTGGTGTCATGGAAATGAGCGCCGCCATGATGATTTCAGGAACCATTGGCCTCTTCGTGATGCTGTCGAACCAGCCAATCCCGACCATCGTGTTCGCGCGTTGCCTGATCGGAGCGCTGACCCTGCTTGTCGTCTGTGCTGTCATGGGGTTGTTTCATCGGCATGCCATGGGCTGGCGGCAGATTGGGCTTGCGTCAATCGGCGGCGCTGCGCTCGTCGTCAACTGGCTGCTGCTCTTTGCCGCCTACCCGCATATCTCTATCTCGGTCGCAACCGCTGTCTACAACACACAGCCCTTCATGTTGACCCTCATGGGCGGCCTTCTTTTCAAGGAGCGCCTGACGGCAAGCAAGTTTGGCTGGTTGGCTCTCGCCTTTATCGGCGTGCTTGCCATCGTCGAAGCAAATCCGCCGACTGGATCTCTCCCCGGCGAATATGCCCGTGGTATCGTTCTGGCTTTGGGCGCTGCCTTCTTTTATGCCGTCGCGGCGATCATTACCAAGAAACTTGCAGGCACGCCGCCGCATCTCATCGCGCTGATCCAGCTGACGATCGGCACATTCATGATGATGCCGTTTGCGAGCTTAGGGTCATGGCCAACAGAGCCTGCTGGCTGGGCTGTGCTCGCCTCGATCGGCATCGTCCATACCGGTCTCATGTATATTCTGCTTTATGGGGCAATTCAGAAACTTCCGACGGCGCTGACAGGCGCCCTCTCCTTCATCTATCCTGTCGTTGCACTTCTGGTTGACGCAGGCGCTCTGGGCACGCGCCTGGCTCTTGTCCAGCTCGCCGGGATTGGCCTTGTTCTCATCGCAGCCGCGGGTTCGACCTTTGGCTGGTCGATACCGATCCGGCGTCGGCGCCTGAAGCAGCATGGGCGCTACTGCTGAGGCGCTGTTTCGCCAGGCTGCGACTTTGGCTGGTCGCCGGGCTTGATGACAGGCATGTTCCCGCTCTGCGGCGCCGGCGTGACAAGGCCGTGATCGCCTGTAGCAGGTGGCGCTAGAACACCATTGCAGTCATTGAGGCTGGGACCTCCAGCCGCCGTTTGCCCATTTTGCGTGGGACTGGTGCGTCCTTGCGGCGGCGCCTGACAATTGCTCCCGGGTGCCGAAGGATTACCCTGCTGCGCCATCAGCGGCGCCGCGCCGCCCATGAAGACAAAGGCTGCAAAGGTTAAGCAGGCGATGTTTCTGGAATTGGTCATCTTAATATCTCCTCACTCTGGCCATCCCGGCATGTGGTGCATCGGGCTCCCGATGCGCCTGCAGCCTGCCGTCTGATCCCGAAAGGCCACTGTTACAACATCGACCTAAGCCGCCACTGGCTCACTTGGCTTTATCGGCCGCCCGTTCGAAGGCCGGCGCATCCTGTAGCTGTTGGCGGGTGACCTTAAGAGTGAGTCGATCCGGGAGCGCACCTTTACCGGTATTCTCCGCCGCTTCTTGGGGCGCGCCGGGTCGGGCAGCGCCTGCATTGCCACCGCCCATCGTCGCCGTCGCCCCACCCCTATTTTCTCCCTGTGGCACAGCACCCTCTGCCTTGCCGCGATCTGTGGTTGAGGCTGTTGTCTCTCCCGACACCGCTGCGTCGGCACGGCCCGCGCCGAGGCCGGAGTCAAGCTGCAGCGCCTTCATATCGACAGCGACGTCCTTTTGGCCCATTCCAAGGAAACCGCCGACGCCGATGACAACGGCCTCGACCGTTCCATTCGCGCCGATGAGAATGTCGTTGATCTTGCCGATCTTCGAACCCTCGGCGCCATAGACATCCTTACCTTCAAAATCGCTGAAACGCGCTGCACCTGCCATTGGTGCGCTGACGAAGGGCGTTTGCGTGGACTGCCCTGCGACGCCGTCCATTGTCTCGGCTTGCGGCCGCATATCGTTGATGCCGCCGTGCGCATTGTTCTGGTTCGTCTCCGCGGCCGGCGGCTGCCCGCCAGGGGCTTGCGCCAACGCCGCGAGCGGGAAAGCAGCAAAAAAGAACGCGGAAGGAAGATATTTCATCGCAAAACCTCCAGAACCCGGGAACAAGGCAAGCGCCATCAAGAAAAACGTCGGCGCCACCGATGCGAAAAGATGCAATGGGAAGGCGGGTCGTTCTTTAGATCGAAGCACCAGGCTTTCGGAAATCCCTTTCCGAAGCCCATACTGCCGGCGCGCTAGCAGCGTCACGCTGTCCTCAGCAGACACCATAAAAACCGAACCGATGATGTCGGGATTGGTTCCGACAGAACCGCTGACCATCGGAAAGAAAAATGCTCGCCAAGCGAAAAACGGGAAAATCCCTATTTTTAAACGACGGCCATGGCCCGTGATACATAGGCGCGCACGGACGTCTTCATTTGCTTCCAGCACCGTTGTGCGGCAGTTGCAGCACGTGCCTGATCGAGGCGCTGACGCAGTTCGGTGGTGCCGATGGTGGCACAGGTGCCGGGCGCCCAAAGTGCCTCAATATCGGCCGGGCTCGCGTGCCAGGTTTCGACCGGAAAATCGTAGAACCGGTAGCGGTCATCGTCGATCGGCGTCAGATCGATATCGGGCCGCTGCAAAGGGTTCAGCATTCCGCAAAGGGGATAATGGATCGTCCGCGCTTCGGAAAACCATCCAGCAAGCCAGGAAAAGGTGCTGACGCTCAAGGCGATATTGCGTGAGCGCCGCAAAACCTCAAAATCGATCAGGGCGCCCCGGCTTGGTTGGAACACCGCGTTCGGGTAGCGCTCCCGTAGCTTCTGCGAATAAAAATCGTCGCCAATCTGTCCCAGAAAGACCGGCTGCGCCGTGGTTTCGGAAATCAGCGTGTCGTAATAGGCGAACGGCATCGGCCGGTAATCGCAATGCACATCGCTCAGGATCTCGGCGCCGCGGACATTGATCACAAGATGATCATCGCCATACCCCTTCACATCAAGATGATCGGCGCGGAAAATGCCACGGTAAACATCGACAGAAGCAAGATTGGCGAGTTTGAAGCCAAGGCCCGCCAAGACCATATCGTTCACGATGCCCCGGCGCGCGAGCCGCGCCAGTTGGTGAACGTCGATGAAATGCCCGTGCACCTCGAGCGGGAAGCGCGCAAAGCTCGTCGGGTTTCCGGCTGAGAGGTTCCAGTCTGGCAGGTGATATCCGAAAATCTCAGCGCCGCCAGCAAGCTGCCCTAAATTGACTGCCAGCATATACTGAAGCATCTGGTTGCCGAGATTACCGATCGGCTTGATAAAAATACGCAAAATAAAACGCCCAACAATAAAGTCTTTGCAAAAAACGATACAATTTCGCCTTTTGCATGACGGTCTTGCGGCAGAAAAAGCAATCGGACTTAGGACCTATAGTCAGCCGGTTTGCGGGTAAAAAGATCCAGGTAGGAATCCACCACGGCCTGCTCAGAAAATTGCCGCATAAGCGTCTCATGGCCGCCGGCTGCGATCTTTTCGGCAAGAACGCGATCTGCCACCAAAGTCTTCAGGCAAACGGCAAGGCCCTCGGTATCGTTGATATCGAAAAGAAGACCGTTCTGCGCCTCATGCATGAACCAGCGCGGCCCCTCGGCGCGGCTTGAAATAACCGGCTTTTGCTGCGCCCAGGCCTCCAGAATGACATTTCCGAGCGGCTCATGGCTGGAAGGCATGACGAAGAGGTCGGCTGCGGCAAGAAAACGCCGAACGTCTGCCTGCCAGCCAAGGAAATGGACGCGGCCGGTCATGCCGAACTTCGCCGCTACGGCCTCCAGGTTCTGTCTTTCCTCACCGTCGCCAGCCAGCCACAGATGCGCGTCAGGCAGGCGCGAGACGGCTTCGATCAGCATGGCAAAGCCTTTGCGCGCCACGAAGCGCCCCATGGAAAACACGATCGGCACACCATCTGGCGTCGAGACCTCTTGGCGGGCAACAGGCGCGACCTTTTCCGTATTGGTGAAGTTAGAAATGACTTCGACACCGCGCTTCCAGCCCAATCTGCGCACATGCGCGCCGATATCGGGCTGATTGCATACGAGCACATCGGTATTCTTGAAATAGCCGAGATTGGTCGGATAGTCGCCAAGCCGCGAAAGCTTGATGCAGCCACCATAGGCCGGCATCAGTCGGCTTGCCCTCGTTGCCCAGGACATCAAGGCATCCGGCTTTTGGCGACGCGCGATGGACGATACCTTCATCGGCAACAGCAGCCGATCAGGCGAAAGATTGCGAAAATTGCTCTCGATGATCGTTGCTGCATTTTCGATCTGACTGCGCCAGCCACGACCCGGACGGATTACCACGGTCTGCTCCACGCCGCGCCGGGCAAGGCCGTTCACCAGATGCACGAAAAAACGCTCTGCGCCGCCATCTTTGCCGAAGTGAAAATGCATAACTTTCATGGTCGCTCCTGAAAAAAGGGACGAGAGGGCGCGCTGATCCGCCATTGCTTGGGCGAAGGGCTATAACGCAGTTACCGCTGGCAAGCCAGCCGGCTCGTTCCCCAAGCCAGGCGCATGAGACGATCATAGATCGCGAGGCTGGCGCTCGTTGCTCCATGCAGCGTCACAGGCACGATGGTTTCTAGATCTTTGGATTGGTCGCCGAACCTTGAGGGCCGGCCATATCCCGGTTCGGCATCCGGGCAAGACCGTGACGCTGATAAAGCTTCGCCTGCGTCAGGAATGCATAGACGCCGCCTGTCCCGGCCTCAATAAAGCCGGCTGCGCCACAGCGCCACAAGCCGTTGTGAAAATAAAGCCGCAGGAAATAAACAATTGGCGAAAAGACCAGCTTGGACAGCTTCGGTTTTTTGCCTTCCTGGAATTGCTGGTCGGCCTTCAGCGTCGAATATTTGTTTTCCTTGAGGATCTGCTCGTCCATTCTGAGCGGACGGTAGTGCAAGATGCTGCCCGTCTTCGTCTTCTCCACCCGGCCGGTCGGCACGATGCCCTCATGCACGGCCTGGGAAAGATCATAGGCGCCCTTGCCGCGGCGGATCAATCGCAGGTTTTGCCGCTCGCGCACCTTTTCTGGAACATAGCCATAGCCGATGAGATAGGGCCGGCGCGCGACCCGCCAGCCGACGATATCGTCCGGCGCGGCCAAAAGCTCTGGCAGCAAGGCGCGCAGAGCAGCATCGAGACGCTCATCCGCATCGATGTTGAAGCACCAGGGCTTTGTGCACTGGTCCAACGCGAATTGCTTCTGCCCGGCATAGCCGCGCCAAGGCTCTACGAAAAAACGGATTGGAAAGCCGCGCTGCTCGTACGACCGGACGATATCGACGGTCGCATCGGTGGAGCCGGAATCGACAATGACGATCTCGGCGCAGTCGGCGAGGCTTTCGATGCAATTGCCGATATATTCCTCCTCATTCAGGCAGATGATGAAGGCGGAAAGCTCAAGGGGACGCGGCGTAGTCATCATTTCCAGTTCCGGTTCAAGACCAGGCCACTGTTATGGAAAAAACCGCTTGGAAAAAAGCCCCTAGGTAGAAAGGCTGATGGATTGCACCTTTTGCCGGCAAACATCGACCAATCTTGGCACAAGCATCGGTAAATTCGGTTGGTGCATACAATTCAACTTTTCGTTATAACGACAAATTTACAGATTTGTGTCAGGTTTTACTCGGGAGGACACAGTAATGAGAAAAAGATTTGAAAGGTACATGCTCGGAGAATTACTTGCCATCATCGGTGGCTTGTCGATGGTTTCTCTTGTTTCCATCGGTTTTCTTATGAGCATCCACGTCAACTGAGTAAAGTTTTAACTGGTTAATACTTTATGAAGCAGGCTGTGTGCTGGGGAGCACATACCCGCTGGCAGAGCAAGATCAAGGCGATCAACAGCGGGGCGCGCAAAAGAGCCGTTGCCATGAGGGCATGAGCTCGTCGGGTACATAGCACCAAAGCCATGTATGCCCGGCACTCTAGGCCGGCACCCTATTCTTCGTTCTCTATAAAATCTGACCTTGCACATGAGCCGGTTTTTCCCGGCTGTCGCGCCTTATTTCACCAGCGCGGCGCAAGGCTCGCAGCATAAGAGCTGCTTTACTGCAGGGAATGCACTGAATGCACAGCCTGCGTCTCGGAGGGCCCTCGGGCCTGCAATCCACTGAGACCCTGCCAAATGGCGATGACAGGCCGCGTCGATTCCCGACGCATGCGGTTTGCAGGCGCACCCATTCAGCAATGGACAGCACCAGAGGATTTTGTTCATGACGTCGATCATTTCCACGCTTACGCCGACCCAGATCAGAGGGCTGACCACCACGTCGGTCGCCGCATGGTCGACGGATGACGTCAGCCAGTTGTCCAGTGCGCAACTGAAGGTGCTTTCAGCCGCGCAAATCGCCGCGCTCGATACCCAGGATGTGGCGACGCTCACCGCATCGCAGATCAGCTATATTATGCCGAGCAGCATGATCGGCCTCAGCGCCGATCAACTTTCGGTTCTGGCGACAGATAGAATTCAGGGCCTTTCGGCAGGCCAGATCGCAGCTTTCAAGCCAAGCCAGATCGGAGCACTCGATACGGCGCAAGTGAGCGCGCTGGGTTCTGGCCAGGTTGCCGCGCTGTCGGCCGGCCAGTTCGCTGCGCTCAGTTCAGACGATATTCTCACATTCACGTCGGACGAGATCTCGGTCATCATGCCAGCGGTCATTCCGCGTCTGTCGACCGATCTTCTCGCCGCCTTGACCACGGGCCAGGTTGCCGGCTTTACGACCAGCCAGATCGCCGCCTTGAAACCCAGCCAGGTTGCAGCTCTCAGCAGCACGCAGGTGGCGGCGCTGACGACAGCCGATATCGGTGCTTTGTCGGCGGCGCAGGTCAAGCAGCTGACGACAGACAGCATTGCCTCCCTCTCGACGGCGCAGATCGCGGCCTTTAACGCAAAAGCCGTTCCAGGCTTCAGCACCGCACAGGTCGCAGCGCTGTCCACCGATCAGGCCGAAGCGCTGACCACGAATATGGTCGCGGCTCTTTCACCGCTTCAGATCGCAGCGATGTCGAGCAGCAATATCGCAACGTTCTCGACGGATGATATTGCCGCCTTGACACCGTTGGCTGTCACGGGTCTGTCCACAACCAGCCTTGCTGCACTGTCCAGCAACCAGATCACGGCGTTGAAGACCAGCCAGATCGCCAGCCTGAAGGTCAGCCAGACGGCAAGCCTGACAAGCAGCCAGCTTGCCTCCTTGACGACGGCGCAGGTCTCAACCTTGAGCGGCATCCAGCTGAAGGCCATTTCCACAGACAATCTGGCGGCCCTGTCCACCGATCAGGTTGCAGCGATCAACGCGAGAAGCATTTCGTTCCTGACATCGACGCAAATCGATGCCTTCAGCACGGATCAGGTCGCGGCGCTCGGCTCGGCTCAGATTGCGGCGCTGACATCTCCCCAGATCCTCGCGATGAGCAGCGACGATCTCGCGGCATTCTCCACAAGTGAGATGGCTGCGATCAACACCATCGCCGTATCCAACATCTCGACGGCGACCCTTGCTGCGCTCCCAACCGACCATATTGCCGCTCTCAAGACGACCCAGATCGCGGCACTGCGGCCCAACCAGATTGGGGCGCTGAGCACCGATCAGATCGCTACTCTTTCGACGCAACAGACTGCAGCCCTCAATGCCTCGCAGCTGAAGGCGCTGAACCTTTCGCAAGTCCCGGCACTCAGCACGGACCAGATCGCCGCCATCAGCACACGCGCAGTGTCCGGCCTGACGTCCAGCCAGCTCGCCGCGCTTTCGACGGATCAAGCCGCGGCCCTGACGCCAGCCATGATCGGCGCTATGAACTGGCTGCAGATCGGGGCTCTCAGCTCCGCTGACATTGCAACTTTTTCGACCGATGAAATCGCCGCCATCAATCTCTCGGCCCTGCCGGGCCTCAGCACCGCCGCATTGGCTGGGCTGAGTTCCGACCAGATCGCAGCGCTGAAGACCAGCCAGATCGCGACGCTCAAAAATACCCAGATCAGCGCTTTGAGCTCTTCGCAGGTTTCAACCCTGACGACCGCGCAGATGGCAATGCTGAATGCCACCCAGATCAAGGCACTGACGACGGACGGCCTGGCTGCGCTCTCACAAGATCAGGTCAGCGCCATCAGTTCCAGAACGATCTCCGGCCTCAGCTCGGCGCAAATCGCCGCGTTTTCGTCGGATCAGATCGACGCGCTCACCTCATCGCAAGTGCGAGCCCTCAGCGCCACGCAGCTTGCGGGCATGAGCACGTTGGATATCGCCACCTTCACGCCGGATGAGATCGCTGCCCTGTCGCCGACCGCCTTGACCGGATTGACGACCAACGCCATCGGAGCGCTTGATTACGTTCAGGTGGCCGCATTGACGACAGCGCAGTTGGCCGTCTTGAAGACGGCGCAGATCGCCACGCTCAGTTCCGACCAGCTCTCAGCCCTCGGCACCCAGCAGATCGCCACCTTAAACGCGTCTCAGCTTTCGAGCCTGTCGACCGCAAACATCGCAAGCCTTTCCGCCATGCAGGTGGCCGCGTTGAATGTCAGGGTCATCTCGGCCATCACGACGAGCCAGATCAGCGCGCTTAGCTCCGATCAGCTGTCTGTCATGACGACGGCGCAAATTGGTGCTTTGTCGGCCGGGCAGGTAAGCACGCTTTCGACAGGCAACCTGAACGCCCTGTCGCCGGATCAGATTGCGGCGCTGACGGTCAAGGCGGTTGCAAGCCTTTCGACCGCGCAGATCGGCGCCTTGTCTGACTATCAGGTCACGGCCCTCAATTCAGCCCAGATCGCCAGCCTTCGGTCCAATCAGATTGCGGCTCTCAGCTCCGCCGATATTGCGGGATTTTTGACGGGCGAGATCGCCGCCATTACCCCTGGCGCCGTAACTGGACTCACCACCGACGTTCTTGTTTCGCTGAGCGCTGAACAGGTCGGGGCGCTCAAGGCATCGCAGATTGCCGCCATGAGCAGCGCTCAGATCGGTGCGTTTGGAGCCGACAGTCTGGCAAGCCTCGGCACGGCACAGGTCGCAGCCTTGAACGCCAACCAGGTGACGGCTCTGTCGACCGACAAGATCGCCGCTCTGACGCTCGATCAGGTCGGCTCGTTGCAAGCCAAGACAGTCGCAGCAATGTCGAGCGACCAGATCGCTGCCTTGACGCCGGACCAGTCAGCGGCACTGAACGCGACCATGATCGCCACGTTGAATTCGTCGCAGATCAGCGCCTTCAGCTCCGCCGATCTTGCTGGCTTCACCACAGGCGAGATTAGCGCAATCAAGCCCGCTGCACTTGCCGGCCTATCGACGGGTATTATTTCTTCTCTCAATCAGTCCGCTCTGGCAGCTCTGACAGCCGGCCAGCTGGCGGCCCTCCAGTCTTCCCAGCTGCAGGCGCTCAGCACGGATCAGCTGGCGGGTCTGACGACCCAGCAGCTCGCATCGCTGAGTCCCGCACAGTTTTCAAACCTGACATCGGGCCAGGTCGCAAGCCTCTCGGGCGATGCGATCGGCGCGCTCTCGCCGAGAACTTTGGCGGGACTGACATCGACGCAGATCGCTTCGCTGACCACCAACCAGATCAGCGGCTTATCAACCGCACAGGTTGCGGGCCTTGGTTCGCTGCAGGTCGGAGCGCTCACTTCGGCCGACGTTGCAATCCTCACAACGGATCAACTTGCGGCCATCAGTGCGGCAGGTATCTCGGCGCTGACCACCGATAAGCTGGCCGTCATTTCCAACGACGGCATTGCCGCCTTGACGTCCGGTCAGGTCGGCAGCTTCAGCTCCAGCCAGCTGCAGGCTTTGACCACCAGCCAGTTCGCGGCGCTGACATCGAGCCAGTTCGCTGCGATGAACGCAACACAGGTTGCAAGCTTCAGCACGGCACAAATCGCCAGCCTGACGAGCGACGAGATCAACGCTCTGAACGCCAGAGCCTTCCCCGGTCTGACGACGACCCAGATCGGCGCGCTGTCGACCGGCCAGGTTGCAAGCCTTTCCGTATCGCAGGTTGCGAGCCTCGGATCGGCGCAGATTGGCGCTCTGACAAGCGCTGATTTCGGTGCGCTGTCGACCGACCAGATCGCGGCGATCAGCGCTTCTGGCATTGGCGGGCTGAGCACCGACCAGATTGCCGGCATAACGACCGACAACATCGCCGTTCTGAAGCCGGCGCAGGTCGCTGCTCTGCAAGCGAGCCAGCTGCAGGCCCTAAGCTCAAACCAGATCGGCGCGCTGACGACAGCGCAAACCGGTGCGCTGACGGCATCACAGATCGCAGGTCTTGGCACGGCGCAAATTGCAAGCCTTTCCACCGATCAGATCGCGAGCCTTTCGAGATCCGGCGTATCAGGGCTGAACAGCAATCAGTTGAGCGCACTCTCCAGCGATCAGCTGGCCGCGCTAACGCCGACCCAAATCTCCGGTCTTGGCTCCGATCAGATCGCAGCCCTCAGCTCGTCCGTTCTTGCTGGACTATCGAGCAACGATATCGCAGCGATTTCGATAGCGGCTCTGCCTGGGCTGACATCGGCCAATATTTCAGGGCTCAGCACCGACGTTCTGACTGCCCTGAGCTTGTCGCAAATTGCCAATCTGAGCTCCTCGCAGCTTGGCGCGCTGAGTACGGACCAGCTATCCAATCTATCGACAGCGCAGGTATCGGCTATCAGCTCCGGTGCTGTGGCGGGCCTGTCGACAGCGGCCATAGGCGCGCTTGGCGACGACCAGCTTGCGGCGCTCTCCACGTCGGCAATAACTGGCCTCAGTGCGACGCAGATCGCAAGCATGTCCTCGGCCCAGTTTGACCTTCTGACGACGGCTCAGCTCGGCGCCATGAGCGCCGCGCAGATCGGCGGCCTGACATCAGCGGATCTGGCAATCCTGTCGACGAGCGACCTTGCGGCTATCCAGCCGACAGCGCTCACAGGCATCTCGACAACGAACTTTGCTTCGCTAACCACCGATCAGCTCGCCGGCCTGTCGACAGCACAGTTTTCCGCACTTTCGTTCGGGCAACTGCGCGCACTCAACTCAGCACAAATCGGCCAGCTGACAACGGCACAGATCGGATCGCTGAATGCGGTTCAAATCGGGGCCTTCGGTTCAGCCAGCATCAGCGGCTTGACGACATCCCAGGTTGCGGCAATCGCACCGCGTTCGCTAATGGGCCTCAGCGGTGCGCAAATCGGTGCAATGACAACCGATCAGGCGCAAGCTCTGACATCCGCGCAGGTAGCCAACCTCAGCGCAGACCAGGTCTCGGCCTTGACGACCTCGGACCTTGCCGTCTTCTCGCTTGACGATATCGCCTCGATCTCGACCTCTGCGATCGCCGGTCTATCGACAAACGATATTCAGAACCTGTCCAGCGACCAGCGCGGCGCGATAACGCAGACGCAGATCAATGCGATGACCAACGATCAGGTCAGAACATTGGTCGCCGCCTACAGCTCCTACTGATCGATCCCTGCCGCGCTCGCAAATGAAAATGGTGAGCGCGGCAGACCGTCCTNGCGCGGCGCGATAACGCAGACGCAGATCAATGCGATGACCAACGATCAGGTCAGAACATTGGTCGCCGCCTACAGCTCCTACTGATCGATCCCTGCCGCGCTCGCAAATGAAAATGGTGAGCGCGGCAGACCGTCCTTTGGATCAGTCGCTGCAAATCTGTGCGGTGGATGACAAGCCGGCGGCAAGATACTCGACTTTAACGCGAAAACACGCAACACTTAAACCTTCCTCGCTCGGATGCCATGCATTCGGCAAATGAAAATCAGGACGTCAAACGACAGCGGCGGTATCGAGGCCCTTAAGGGGATGCGGTCGCTGTCATGGGTCCAAAGGCATCGGGGATCGAGCCATGAAAACTCAGGTTCTTGCAGCAGCGCTCCTTTGCTCGCTCATGGCAGTATCGCCGCTATCGGCACAGCAACCGCTTCACTGGAAAGCCATCAATGGCTGGGAAGTGGGAATGGAACCGGCCACCGGCAACGGCTGCTTCATAGAGAGCGGCTATGAGGACGGCACGCATTTGCGTCTCGGCTTCGATTTTACCGACAAGCAGACCCTCATCTATCTTTCGCTTGGGAACGCAAAGTGGAAATCGCTGGAGGCCGGCAAGGACTATCCTCTCGAATTCCAATTTGACGACAACCCAGCCTGGAAGGCGACGGCCGCCGCGGCGGAGCGGGACAACGTCAAGTTTCTGGTCGTCACAACCACGGATTCGAATTTCGCCATCGACTTCAGCCGCAAGCTCGGCATGCGCGTGACATTCATGGGACGCAGCATTGCCGCCCTGAAATTGAAAAGCTCCTCCGAAGCGGTGAGAGAGATGCTGGACTGCCAGGACGCGGTGAGGAAATATGCTTCCAAACCGGCACCTGAAACCCCGCCCACCCCATCCGAACCCCAACGCCGCAACAGCGCCTCCGACCCCTTCGAGCTATAACGGGCTGCAACGCGCCTGCTTTGAAATACGCATTAGCGATGTCTTGATCAGCGATGTCTTGATCCACGTCGCGGCGAGTGCGACAGTCCGGTGAGCCAGCGAGGTCCTCATCTTTTGGGAATCTGATGCATGCGTTCGACGCGTGTGCGAGACCCTTCCGCATTCGCGCGCAGGCGTCACACGCAAACAAGCCGCCAAGCTTCTTCCGATCACTTCACCGTTTTGAGGATGAGAAAATGATCTCGCCTGAATACTGTCGTCTTATGTCTCGATACAACAGTTGGCAGAACAAATCTCTGGTGACGGCTGCCGATGATCTTACAGACCAGGAACGGTGGAAGGATCGTGGCGCGTTCTTCCGATCGATCGCAGCCACCTTCAATCATCTTTACTGGGCGGATGGCTTGATCCTGGCGCGACTGAAGGGAAATGAACGCCCCCATGAAACGATCAAACACTCGCTCACGAGCCCATCTAATTGGCATGATTTCAAGGCCCTGCGTGCAAACAGAAACGATGAGATCGAGGATTGGTCCTTGAATTTGCGGGGCGCTGACCTCGGCGGAGCAATATCCTGGTATGCCGCCGATGGTTACACGCGGATCGAAAAGCCCAAAAGCCTCTGCGCCATGCAACTCTTTAACCACCAGACGCATCACAGGGGCCAGATCCACGCTATGCTGACGGCAGCAGGCGCAAAGCCCGATCCAACGGACCTCGATCTTCTGGCATAGCGTAATCTGCGAGAATACCGCCATACCGAGCAGGGCCTTTGCCTGCTCAGTATGCCTTGTGATCATTTTGGCTGTTTTCAAGCTCGGTGCGGATCATGCAGATGGATTTGAGGCCGATGCCCTTGAGAGCAAGCAACTGCTGTCGCTCAGGCCTTCAAGACGGCTGAGACGGCGCACGCCGTTGTTGCGCAGAACTTTGATCAGCCAAGGTGGTAACGCGCTTTGAATGACGAGATCGCTTCGTTTCTTGGGGTGAGCCTCGACGGACATGCTGAAGAATCCCGGTTGTGATGCCGCGCGTCAAACCGGCACGCATAGCCGCGGTTCCTTGCAAGGAAAGATTTCACGGCAGGTCGCTTGCCGCGGAGCCGGAGCTTCAGCGCGCAGGATCAGCGTCGAAGCGATAGACTTCGGCATTGTCTTGAATATCGCGCAGGCCCTTATAGGACGCGTGCCTCAGCTTCTCGTCGTCAGTCCAGGCGCGATATTCGATCTCCGCGATCAGCGTCGGCTCCAGCCAAACCACATGTTTTTGCCGACCGTCATAGACGACAGGCGGTCTCTTGGTGACGAGCCGGTCCATCATTTTCTTCAGGGCGCGCGCCTCATCTTCGCCGAAGCCTGTCCCGCAAGCGCCGACATGCACGATCTCATCGTCCTGATAAGCACCCAGCAGCAAAGAGCCGACACCGCCGCGGGCAACGGCCGATGGCTCGTAGCCGACGATGAAGAAACTGTCGCTGGCAATGCATTTGACCTTGATCCAGTCGCCAGTCCGCCCGGATCGATACGGCGCATTGCGGTCCTTGGCGATAATGCCTTCCAGGCCGTGCTGACGGGCCGTTTCCAAAAGCGTCTCGCCATCGGTTTCGAAGCTTTCCGAAAGGCGGATGATCCCGCTTTCGCCGGGCGGCACGACGCCTTCGAGCAGCTGGCGACGACCTGTAAGACCGAGTGAACGAAGGTCGAAGCCGTCGAGATAAAGAAGATCGAAAACGATAAAGAGCGCTTCACCGGCGGCCTTCTTACCGCCGCGCCCGCCAAGCGCCTTTTGCAGCAGGCCGAAATCCGAGCGGCCAGCCTCGTCGAGCACCACCGCTTCGCCATCGAAGATCGCCGTGGCCACCCCAAGATTTTCGACCGCTTCGACGATGCCGGGAAAGCGATGCGTCCAGTCATGACCGCCGCGCGTCAAAACGCGAACGCCTGCCAGCTCTTTATGAATAGCGAGCCGATAGCCGTCCCACTTGATTTCATAGGCCCATTTTTCGCCTTGTGGCGGACGATCGCGCAGCTGTGCCAGGCACGGCGCGATGCGATCGGGCAGCGGATCGAGCGGCAAATTGGGCTGCTCTTTGTCACGCTGACGCCGTCCGCGCGAGCGCAGCACCTTGTCGTCGCCCAGAAGCGTCTTTGTCCGAGGTGGTTTGACCATGCCGGCCATTGCAGCAGGCAAAGCTTAACAACTCATGCATGAAGCGCGAAAGCGGAGCGGATCACCTGGAGCATCGGCGTGGAAAACGGGAAATTCGCGACGCCATCGCTAAGAAGATCGCGACGCACAGCCGACAGGCATTAAGGCGTAGCGAGCTTCATCAAGACGAGACCCGACAGGATGAGGCCGCCGGCGGCAAGGCGCATTGGATTGGCAGGCTCGCCAAGCAGGACGATACCGATCAGGAACGAGCCGAGCGCGCCAATACCGGTCCAGATCGTATAGGCGGTGCCAAGCGGCAGGATGCGCATGGCAAGGGCCAGAAGCCAGAAGCTCCCAAGCATGGCACTGACCGTGATCGCCGAAGGCCAGAGCCGCGAAAAGCCCTCGGATTGCTTCATGAAGAATGCCCAGACAATTTCCAGCAGACCAGCGCAGATGAGTAAAAACCAGGCCACAGAGCCCTCCTTTCGAAAGGCCGGGCCGTCCCGGTCAGCTATACCCAGATGGGAAGAGGGCGTTGCCTCTTACATCTCGATTTAGAGACTGCGCATACGAAATTCAAGCAAAGGGCAAGATCTGCCGCAGTTACACCGCGACGCCGGCAAGCCGGCGCCAATGACCGGGCGTTATGCCAAAGGCCTTTTTGAAGTGACGCGTGAAATGCGCCTGATCGGCAAAGCCGGAGTGGACGGCAATGCCAGCAAGCGGCTCCTCGCCCAACAGCAAGGTCTTGGCATAGTCGAGACGGCGCAACACCACATAATGGTGTGGGCTGGTTCCAAAAACACGGCGAAACTGGCGCGCGATCGTATAGCGGTCGAAGCCGGTGATGGCCTCAAGTTCCTGCGAGGAAACGCTGCGGTGGAGATGATCGCGTAGATAGTCGCGACATCGAAAGACTGCCTCGCGCGCAACAGCGCTCATGCGAGCACCACCTGCCGCATCCGCATGCTGCCAAAGACTAGCGGCAATCCGGGCAATCAAATCGTCGAGCGCCAGATCGGCGGGTTCGCCTTCCAGGTCGATCAGAGCTTCGGCAAGGCAAAGACGAAAAGCCTCATCCCTGATGACAGGGGCAGGCACGAAAGGCAGCCGGTCGCTGCCATCAGATGCTTCGATCAGCCGCTCCGGCGGCAGGTAAAGCATGCGATAGGAGAGGCCCTGTTCGTCACCGGCCGCGCCATCATGCAATTCGTCGGGATGCAGAATGATGATGTCGCCGGGCGTGCCGGCGCGCGAGGCACCGCGATAGCGAAAGGTTTGCACTCCGGAAAGCGTCAGGCCTAAGCCGTAGGTGTCGTGGCGATGCGGCTCGTACATCACACCATGAAAGCGCATCTCGATCCGCTCGATGCCGCGCACGACCGGCGCCTGCACAAGGCTTTCGGAAGGACCGAGCAGCCCGCACGAACGTTCAATACCGCTTCCGCCTGCGGCGGCTAGATGTTGACCGACTTGGTCCGGACCATCCGGCTGGTGCGATTTCGAAGCAAGGCTGCGCTGAGACATCAGGGACATCTTGTAGAGATAGGCGTTGCAAGCTGCAGCGACAACTGCGGGACACATATGGTTCCGAGCCGCACCAGTCTGATCCGCTCCGAGCCAGTTTTCGACCTTATTTCCTGAACGGAGCTTTTCTTCATGTTCGATACCAAGATTGCCATCGTGCTGCGCAACGATCTTCTTGCTTGGCAGGCATTGAATGTCACTGCGTTCCTGACGAGCGGCATCGTGGCGGCGAATCCGACGATCACTGGCGAAGCCTATCGCGACGCTAGCGGCAATTCCTATCATCCGATGGCCATACAGCCAATGGTGGTGCTGGCCGCAGACCAGGAAACTCTGCGCACCATCAACCGCCGCTGCCTGGAACGCAGCGTTGAAGCCTCCGCCTATGTGGAGGAAATGTTTTCAACCGGCCACGATGCGGCCAATCGTGAGGCCTTCGCCCAATTCTCCCCCGATGACATGAAGCTTGTCGGCCTCGCACTGTGGGCTGAAAAGAAGATTGTCGACAAGATCCTCAAGGGCGCCAAGATGCATCCTTAGCGCTATAAGCTGCGAAATGACCGGCAATGCACACCAGGACCGGGCGGCGGAGACCTATTCTCCTTCGCCGCTCAGCCGGCAACCCGCGGGTGCGCATCAGCGAAGCTGGCTCTCGATCGACTTCGTCCTCGACGTGACGACATCGCCGGTATGCCTCGTCGTGACGGTTTCGATCAGCACGATCCAGCATTCCTCGTCCGCCACCGGATTGTGCATCGTGCCGCGGGGCACCACGCAAAAGTCGCCTTCGTTCAGAACCGTCTCCACGTCGCCCTCAAACTGAATAACGAGCCGGCCTTTCACGACATGGAACATCTCGTCCTCATCGTCATGCTTATGCCAGGCGATCTGACCTTTCACCTTGGCCAGCTTTACGAACTGATCGTTGACCTGCCCGATCACCTTGGGCGACCAGTGATCGGCGACCGCCTGAAAAGCTTGCAGAAAATTGATCGCGCGTATCATGCGTCCCGTATCTCCATTTCGAACAAAGCGCTGATTTAGACGAGCTTTTCGACGGTGGATTGAACGTTCGTGCATCGTCTTAACACGACTGCACGTAGCCTTGCGCACCAGCAATTCTTCGCATGATCGTGCGAGTTGAATGTGACCCGGACATAAGCAATAAGATCGCTTGAAACGAGGCCGGGACGCACCGGCTTTTCGCAAATGACGGGAGCAGGCACGATCCATGACACTTCGCAGAATTCTGTCCCTTATGACCGGTCTCACCATCTTGATGAGCTGGCCCTTGATGCAGACTGCCAGCGCGCAATCAAGCGTTACTGCGGTTCAGTCCGATCGTCTGATCGACCACTACCGCGCCTATATCGGCCCGGCCGATCTCGTCAATTCGAACGGCGTGCGCCTCACGCAGCCCTGGCAGGTCATTCGGCAGGACCGCGCCAACTTTTATCAGTATAAGGTCCGCGACCGCGGCGATGAGCCGGATACCTTCTTTTCCGACGTAAAGAACAGACAGGCTCTGGAGGCCATGCTCAGCAACGGCCATATGACCGCCGAGGCGGCAAACATGATCATGCGCGGCGATGTTTGGGTAGACGTGGCCATCTATGGCCGGGGAGACACCGGCACCTGGATCGACGTGAAGGTCTCCGACTGATTGCCACCCAAAAATATTTGCCGCCGAAGCAAAGCAGCTTTGGCGGCGGAGCGTGCGGCAAAGACAAAAAGATAAAGTTGCCGCAGACCGTCAAAGGACGATGAAGCAAAGCAAGGCCGCTGTTGCCGTTCAAGATGGTATTGGACCCAAGTCTTCAGGCTTATCGACAGCAAGACCTGTCATCGGAGAGTGGATCTGTCTTGGAAGGCCCTGGCGACATCCAGATTCTATTTTGACCCAAGAGCTTGACTCTTCGCCGCAACAAGAACATTTCATGAACATCATAGATGTTGTTGCGATCGAGTCTCGCTTGTCGAGCAAGCGCAAGGGCATCGATGCTGGCGTGGCCTAAGGAACGCGCTGCGCTGTAAAGACTGCTCAAGGCCGGACTGGATGAAACAGGCGTACACACTCTCCGACTACATCGGCAAGATGGTGAAGCTCTATTGCGACGATTGCGGTCGAAAATACGAAAATTCAGGTTCGGCCATGTTCAACAAATATGGCGATGCAAACATGCCGCATCTGCGAAAGGTCATCGCCAAGGAAATGGAATGTGACGTGGTGGTGAAGGAGACCTTCTATCGCCAGTGCAGGATGACCTACGATATCTCGGAAAACGGTCCCCTTGCCATTTCCGACCCCACCTACACGCTCGATACGCTGATCGGCAATATTCCCGACTATGTGCTGCTGACGGCAAAATGCCTGACCTGCGAGAAGATGCAGCGACTCGACCGCTGGGAAATCCAGCGCCGGCTTGGCCAGCACACCAAGCTACGCGCCATCATGATGAGGCTGAAATGCAGCCAATGCCACCACAAAGGGCCTCGTCTTTTGTTCAGCAAGATGGAGCGATGAGGCCAAAGCGCCGGCTTCCAGGTGTCGACGGAACCTCACGTCACGGCACACGCGGTTCTCCATCAGATCCCGGTAAACGAGGATCGCCGAGACAGCATCGACAGAGATCGAATGCCGATCCGATACGATCAGATCGGCACCCTGAAGGGCGTACGACACGCCAATAACGTAGAGCGCGTTTATACGAGCGCGCTGTGCAAGCGAGCACTGAACAGCGAAGAACGGCTGAGCCGCCGCAAGGCCTTGGCTGCAGCGAGAACGGCAAGATCGATCAGAGGCTCGAGCAGGATGACGCTCATATAGGCAATGCCGAAGGTACCGATGCTGGCGAGGTTCGCGACCGTAAAGCCGTGACCATACAGCGCCCAGAAGGCAACCCAGGCAACGATTCCACCTTGATAGGCGGTCGAAAGCGCCAAGGCCTGACTATATGTCAGCTCCACATAGGGCGTATCTTTTGCCACAATTTTCCTGGCGAGAAGATGAATGCCCCATAGCGGAACGAGCAGCGTCGTGACGTTCATGCCATATTGCGGCAGGTCGAACGGCGCAAAGAACAGCCCCTGGATCAGCAAGCCGGCAGCAAGCCCAATCGCCGCGGCGCCGGAACCGAAGAGAAGAAGCAAGGTCGATCCCAGGATGAGATGCACCTCGGAAACGCCCACCGGATGATGCGGCAGAACCTCGAAGAAGCAAAAGACCAGGGCAGTGGTCGCCAGGCTGCGAAGCGCCAGGATGGCAGCGCCCCCGTCCCGGCGGATGTCCCCCGCCGCCATTTTTGCGGTGAGGCCGAAGCCAACCGCTGCCGTTGCGTAGCTCAACAGGATTTTAGCGCCGTCAACGACGCCAGGTTCGATATGCATATTGTCTCCTTCCGCGCCCACCGCGCGGTGCAGATAAGGTTGAGGCACAATGCCGGGATGGCAGGTCTCCTGGCTCGCAGGTCGTTGCTCAATCCGCCTTATCAGCTCATCGCCAATGGCATTCGGACGTCGCTCGCCGCTCACAGTTGCGGGGGCAGCCACGGTTTCGGCCCCTGATGGGTAATCCTCACCGTATTCCCTTTTCATCCGCCCTTCTCTCGTCAGACGGAACCATCAAAGACAGGTGTAACGAGGATCTTGAGAGGTGACAATCTTTAAGACACCTGGGTCCGGTGAAGCCAGTGGACAAAGAACGCCTTGAGCATCGAGCGCTCATTTCCAAGACGCGAAGGTGCACGTCCCCCGCCGCACGAAAGCGGGTAAAACAACAGATAGAATCGTCGTATTTATCTGAAAAACTTGAAGAAAATGGTAGCGGAGGAGGGATTTGAACCCCCGACACAAGGATTATGATTCCTCTGCTCTGACCTACTGAGCTACTCCGCCACGGAGTTGCGCGCCGTGTCCGGCCCGCGAGTGAGCGGCTTATAAGGCGGGGTTTGCCTGGCTGTCAAGCACGCAGGCCGGAATTTTTACCCCGAGAGCCGGCCGATCTGTCTCAGGCCGCGACGGGCGCGGCCAGCAATGTCTTCAGCGCTTCTTCTGCCGCGGGGTCACGCTCGGAACGGTCGATGAAACCGCCGCCATAAACACGGGCGTCATCGCCCGGTGCCGAATAAAGAACGCAGGCCTGACCGGGAGCAACCCCGGCTTCTCCTACCGAAAGATCAACATAAATGCCGGTTTCGTCGGCGTGAAGCACGGCAGGTGCCGGCGCGCGCGTAGAGCGGACCTTGGCAAAGCATTCGAAGCCCTTGCCGCGAGCGGCCTCATCAAGCGCTTCATCCCCCAGCCAGTTGACGTCGCGCAGATAAACGCGGTGTGTTTCCAGCGCTTCCTTGGGGCCGACAATGACACGGCGTGAGCGCGCATCGAGATAGACCACATAGAGAGGCTCGCCGGTGGCAATGCCGATGCCGCGGCGCTGGCCGATCGTGTAATGCAGGATGCCGTCATGACGTCCGAGAACCCGGCCGTCGAGATGGACGATCTCGCCTTCCAGCGCAGCATTGGGCTTCAGCTTGGCGATGACATCCGAATAGCGCCCCTGCGGCACGAAACAGATATCCTGGCTGTCGGCCTTCTGCGCTACGACGAGACCCATTTCCTCGGCAAGGCGGCGCGTTTCGGCCTTGGGCAGATGGCCGAGCGGAAAGCGCAGATAGTCGATCTGCTCCTGCGTGGTAGCAAAGAGGAAGTAGCTCTGGTCGCGCTCGGCATCGGCCGGGCGGTAGAGCGCGCGCCGGTTCGGCTTGCCGGGGGCGGGATTGGGGCGCGAGCGGATATAGTGACCGGTCGCCAGCGCATCGGCGCCCAGTTCCTGCGCCGTCGCCAGAAGATCGGCGAACTTGACGGTCTGGTTGCAGGCGACGCAGGGGATCGGCGTTTCACCGGCCACATAGCTTTCCATGAATGGATTGATCACCGTTTCGCGGAAACGGCTTTCATAATCCAGCACGTAATGGGGAATGCCGAGCGTTTCGCAAACGCGGCGGGCATCGTCGATATCCTGACCTGCACAGCACGAGCCGGCGCGGTGGACCGCCGCACCATGATCGTAAAGCTGCAGCGTGATCCCGAGAACGTCATAGCCCTCGCGCTTCAAGATGCCGGCGACGACGGAACTGTCGACACCGCCCGACATGGCGACGACGACGCGCGTATCTTCCGGCCTCTTGTCAAAATCCAGTGTATTCACGGGGCGCTCTTTCGGGCTCTCGCCGCCTGAATGCCATCGGCCTCATCTGCGGCGTATCATTTGAAGGAACGGGGTCGGCCGCCCTTCCTATCTATGCCGTCGATATAGAAAACCTATGCGGCAAGCGCAAGAGCGGGTTTTCTCGTCCTTTCGACCCGCCTTTTTTGGCGCGAAGACTTTAGCGCTCTTTTTCGGCCCCCTCTTTTCGGCATAAGGCATCCCATATTGAAGCGATCCGTTTTTCGAGCCACGAGATCTTTCCTTGAGCAAGCCCGCCAATCGCTATTACCAAGGCCCCGTCAGCGACCATTTCGACGGGCGCCTCTTCTTCAACCCGGATGCTGAGGAAAGCCTCGCAACATTCAAGGATATCTTGAAATGGCGCTTTAATGGCGAACGCTCCAAGTGGCCGAAACATCGGCCCGGACAAGAGACAAAGCCAAGGCTGCGTGTCGATGGCGGCGGGCTCATCATCACCATGATCGGCCATGCCTCGCTGCTCATCCAGGTGGCGGGGCTCAATATTCTCACCGATCCCGTCTATTGCGAGCGCGCTTCGCCTTTGTCCTTTCTGGGGCCGAAGCGCGTGAATAAGCCTGGTATCCGTTTTGACGATTTGCCGAAGATCGACATCGTGCTCGTCACCCATAACCATTACGATCACATGGATCTTGCCACCTTAGCACGGCTGAAAAAGGCGCATGACCCGCTCGTCGTCACACCGCTCGGTAATGACACGATCATCAAGGCGAAGGTACCGGATCTGCGGCTTTCCGTGCAGGATTGGGGAGATCGATTGCAGGTCGGCGAGACCAATATCCATTGCGTGCCCACCTATCACTGGTCGGCCAGAGGCACGCGCGACAGGCGTATGGCGCTTTGGGCGTCCTTTGTCATCGAAACGCCTGCCGGCATCGTCTACCATATCGGCGATACCGGTTTTGGCGATGGCCGGATTTACAGGATGATCGGCGAGCGCTTCGGCGCGCCGCGCGCCGCGATTCTGCCGATCGGCGCTTACGAGCCGCGCTGGATGATGCGCAACAACCATCAGATGCCGGACGAGGCCGTGCAGGGCATGATGCTGATGAACGCCCATTTTGCCGTTGGCCACCATTGGGGCACGTTTCAGCTGACCGATGAGGCGATCGACGCACCGCCCGAGGCCTTGGCGCAGTCGCTATCCAACCATGGAATCAGCAAAGAAAGGTTTCGCGCCTTGCGGCCGGGAGAAAGCTTTGAGGTGCCCGAAATCAGGGCATGACATGTCCATTGCAAATTGCATTGCGTGAAGCATTTAAGCATAATCGCACGTAGAGAACTGAGCCTGAAGCGCACGGAAAGCGCCGGGCCAGGATGAAGATGAGTGGAAGGAACCAAGTCCGCTGCACGGCGGCGGCAGCCAAATCGGAGACATCCCATGCCTATGGTCAGAGGAAGTGTGGAAGCTGACGAAGGTCTCGTCATCGCAATTTCAGCAGCGCAACTCGCTGCTGTTCTGGAAGGCGAGAGCATCGAACAGCAGGGAACGCTGGGTAACCGCTTGATCGGCGGGCTGCGGCTCCTCGGGTGCGCCGGTGAAGGCGTCGCGGCAGGTGCGCTTTTGGCAGCTCCCGAGCCGACCATGGTGACCAAGTTGGGTGGGGGTGCGCTGGCGGTTCATGCCGCAGATCAATGCGCGACGGGAGCGCGGCAGGTCTGGACCGGGCGCGATGAACGCTCTCTCACCGAACGGACAAGCTCATCGCTTGCAAGAAAGCTGGGCGCAAGCCCGCGCGCCGCTGGCAATATCGGCATGGCCGTCGACTTCATGGTTCCCATCGGCGGCGCGATGATGGCTGGCGCAGTGCGTGCCGCAGCCGTGAGAGCTGGGCGCATCTCGCTGATGGAGCATGAGGCGCAAGCCGGAAGCCGTCTCGGCGGCCACACGATAGCCCGCCATGTGGGCAAGGACGAAGCGTTCCTGCGCCAGCGCATCGCCGAAACAGCAACGCGTCGCGCGCCGCCAGCGGCCATTTCCTCTTTCACCAGCCTGCGTGTTGCGGAAGCCTCGATCTCGCGCGCCTTACGGGTCAATCAGGCACGCATCGTTCAGTGGTCGCAGAACGCTGCGCAAGGGGCCAAGCTCGAACCGCCGATCATTTTCGACGCAGGACGGGTCGTCGGCCACGGCATCGTGCGCAGCTCCGGCCAGTTGCAGCAAATGTCGAAACTGAGGATTATCTTGAAAAAAGAAACCTACAACGGCATGCAGCACTATATCCTGACGGCCTATCCCGTTCCCTGAGCAAAAGCGCTGAACATGACCAATACCGAAGAATTCGACGCCCTTGCGGGCTTGATCGGATCCTATCTCCATCAGGACATGGATCTGGAATATGAAACTGTGCCCGAAGCCATTGCCGGCTATTCCCGCGTGAGCGAAGCATCCCGCAAGGAACAATTGTTGAGGGACATGGACGCTTTCCTCGAGCGCTACCACAGCAGCCTTGAGGCGGAATTCGCAAAGCGCTACGGGTTCGACTTCACGCCCGACATCATCGGACAAAGCGTGCCCGAGTTCTTCGACATGGTGCGCACCATCCTCGCCGATCCCGAAAGCTACGCCCGTTACGAGCCGATCCAATAAGGCATAGCCGAAACAGACTAGTAAAAATGCTTCACATCGCCGTGGTGGCGCAGCGGTTCGGGCCGATAGGGCTTTACCTCGTCATATTGCAGAACGCCATCGAGCGAAAAACGGGCGAGCACAGAAGGATGCAAGGGAGCATCGCGCCTGATTTTCCGCAGACCTTTTTTCCATCTCATCCAGCCTGAACGTCGCTCGTCATGTTGCATACCTGCGGCGGATGGGAAGAGATTGAGCCATCGCGGTTCGATGGCCACTGGATGGGCGAGCCCTGCCACGCAGTCCACCATCCATGCCAGCGTGATATCCGAAAGACGCGCCTCGTTTTCCAGATAGCTTCCACCGATATCGGAGTGGACGCCGGCAAACCAGACCTGTTCGAACCAATCGGCTGCCCGACCTGCCACGGCAGTTTCGTCATTCGTCCATGGCACAGGCTCAAAATCGGCACGGTTTTCATCAATCGATAGCGCATGCTTGGCGTGTTCGACGCGCGTATCGAGCTCAGTATCGTAAAAGCGCATCCGCCAGCTCGTGATATGCAGCGTCTTCCACCATGGGTCAGTCAGACCAAAGGCAACTTTCACATGCGTGACGAGATACCAGATGACGAAGAGACTGGCGACGATAAGGAGCGAACAGCCAAGCCACATGCCCAATCCCATATTGATGGGCAACAGCCACCAGATAAGCGCAGATGAACCGGCAATGAGCGCGGCGGCGACCAGAGCAAGGATCGCCTGCTGCAACCGGCTGATGCCAAGTGCTGCGACCGTGTCCCACACGCCGATGAAATAAGGCACGGCATTGGCCGCACCTTGCGCATCATCAGAGCCATAGCGTTCGCGAAACCGGGCCGCAAGTTCCAGCCGCTGCCGCGCAAAGCGGTCATCTTTGCGCCCTGCCCCATGCTGATAAACAGACTTCACCGCCTCTTCGGCTATGCGCCGCACAGAAGCCGGGTCTCGCTTCATCGGTCCGTCCGGGAACTTGGTGGGCACCCCGCAACGGGCAAGAACGCCGCCCAGGCACCGCGCCGTATAAGCACCCCGACTGAACCCGAAGAGGAAGATACGATCTCCCGGCTCCCACATTTCAACGATCGCACTGTAGCAATCGATGATATTCTTGGTGATCCCAAGACCGGTGGCCCGCGACAGAAGATTGTAGATCTTGCGCAAGAAGCCAATTTTCACCTCGGGCGCACTGGCAGCCGAACCGAGGCCAGGATCGTAAAAAGCGAGCTGATCGGTGGGATCGACACGCGAGTCCGGACCGCAACGGGTAGCCCGATAGAGCTTATAGACATTGCTGCGACGTTCATCGGGCATCAGGCCGCCGGCCTGCCCCGTCCCATCGGAAAAGATCAGAATGTTCTTTCCCACGATCATCCCCTCAGGCTGCCAAGCGTTCCCCTGTCATACCATTATGAAAACAGGCTGTCTTGCAATCCGCCGGCAAGGTGGGAAAGATCATTCGTCGACAGGTGGCCGATCAGCATCGCGCTATGATTTCGGCCGGACCAGTAGGCGATATTAAGACCCTGTCGCCGCTCGTTTTGGACCGGTTGCGCACGCGCCGCAGCCGACATGATGCAAAGCGCCAACGGGTCGCCTTGTCGATCTCGATAAAGGAGCTGCGCAAGCGGCCGGCGATCATAGGCAAGAACCAGCGCAAGCTGGAACTGCGCGTCGGGCAAAGCCACCGTTTCAGGTTTCAGCTGCAGGCCGAGCCTGTCGTTGACAACGGCAAGCTCAGCCTCCAGCGCGCCCCGATCAGGTGAGAGCGGGCCGAGCGTATCGGGCGTATAAAGCGCCATGTATTGAGCTACAGCCGCGCGCCACTGGGCGCTTTCCTCGTGGCGCTCCTCACTCAGCACCGCCAGCAGGAAACGGTCGGTGATCACGCCCGCAGCAATCGAGGCTGCCATGAGGCCGAAGAGACCACGCCTGCCAATTCCCCCGTCACGCATCGGCGCTACCGCCTCTGGTTCGGGAATGCTCAACGCATTCAACTCGCCCTGCAGCGAGGTCAATGGGGCAGCATTGAGAAGCGGCTCGAAGGCGCCCTTGAAATCGAGATTGGCGCGCGTCAGCAATTCGACCCGCTCAGCCACGCGCGGATCGCTCTCGATCAGCGCCAGCACCTCGCGCTCGTCGTCCACCGAAAGCTCGCCGTCGATGAAGGCGGTCAGGATCTCGTCACTGGGAAGATCGCGTTTGTCCGTTGATCCGCTCATGTTACCTTCCCTCGGCGAGCTTGAGGCGCGCGGCCGCAAGCCGGCTCATGACGGTGCCTACCGGGATCGCGAGTATATCTGCCACTTCACGATAGGACATACCCTCCACATAAGCGAGGAACACCGTTTCGCGCTGCGCATCCGGCAGGGCCTGGACACGGCGCAGCACATCCTGGGCAGCCATTTTTCGCTCGACCGTTTCTGCACCGTCAAAGCTAAGGGTCTGTTCGGCATCGACAATGCCCTGGCCCTGTCTGACCTTGCGGGCTCTGACCTCATTCAGCCAGATTGAATGCAGGATGGATAAAAGCCAATGATCGAAGCGGCTACCTTCTTCAAATTGGTGCGCCCTTTCCAGGGCGCGAAGACAGGTCTGCTGCACGAGATCGTCTGCGGCGTCGCGTTCGCGCGACAGGACGAAGCCATACCGCCACAACCGGGCGAGATTGGCTGAAAGCTCCTGCCTAACGAACCCTTCCGCGACGATGTTTGTTTCTCCGCTGTTTTCGGCCGTAATGCCTTGCGCCGCAGCCTTACCGGTTTTTGGCGGTGCCCAGCGGAGAACCGACGGCACCAGCCCAAGCCGGGCGTGACCCGGCCCTTGGTCCGTGACTATAAGCCGCAGCTGGATCAATGACCATAGCCATCCCAATTACATGGTTTAGCTTTTGGTAGGGTTTCGAATAGCCTGATCCAGATCGACATATTCTTCGCAGCTTGTGCCGCAAATCGAGCGAATTTCTGTCAGCTGCTCCTGGGCGAGATCAAGCCGGCCCTTGATGATATAGGCCTCTCCCAGATATTCACGAACCTTGGCGTAGCGCGGCGCGGCTGCAACCGAACGAAGATAGTAGGAGATGCCTTCATCGGTGCGACCGAGCTTACGTGTTGCATAGCCACGATAGTTCAAAACTTCCGGATCGTTCTGATCCTTGACCGTATCGAGCATGGCAAGCGCTTCGTCGTAGCGACCTTCCTTGGCCAGGGCATAAGCATAATCGGCGCGATTTTCATCGGTGATAACAGCGCTGCTTTGCTTCACGCATTTCTGGGCCTTCTTGTCATAGACTTCACCCTTCTTGCAGGTCGGCGTGGTCTCTCCATCGTCGCCGCCACCGGCAGCCGCTGCGTGAAAAACCTGAAGCGAGCCGGCAAGGCCAAGGCCGAGCACAAGCGCAAGCGCTGCATGGCGGATCTTGAGTGTCGAGAATTCCATCGCATGTTCTCCTTGAAACGATGTTGCGCGGGGAGAACACGCCAGCCAACGGCTTTATTCGGTTGACTGAAAAATAATTTTATTCGGCCGCCATGCGCTGCGCCGACGGCTCGTCCTTCAGGTCGGCGCGCAGGCGCGGCAAGGCATGCGGATATTCTCGCTGAATGAAATCGATCAGCTTTTCGCGCATTTCGCATCTGATATCGAAGACGCGCCCGGAGTTGGAGGCAGACACCAGGATACGGATTTCCATGACATTGTCGCGAAAATCTGTGACGGCGACATTGATGACCTGTCCGTCCCAAAGCTTTGATGCCCTGGCGATTTCTTCGGCCTTATGGCGCACGGCGGCGACCGGGACCGTATAGTCCAGATAGACCATGACAGTACCGATGAGCGAGGCGGTCTCTCGCGTCCAGTTCTGAAACGGCTTTTCCATGAAATAGGATAGCGGCAGGATCATCCGTCGCCAGTCCCAGATCTTGACGACGACATAGGTCGAGGTGATCTCCTCCACCTTGCCCCACTCGCCTTCCACTAGAACGGCATCGTCGATGCGGATCGGCTGGGTGATGGCAAGCTGGATGCCGGCGAAGAGATTCTTCAGCACAGGCTGCAAGGCAAGACCGAGGACGATACCCGCAACGCCCGCCGAGGCCAGCAAGCTGACCCCATATTGCCGCACCGCATCGAAGGTCATCAAGCACGCCGACGCGGCAATGATAACGATAATGACATCAAGCACGCGGTCGATGATGCGCGACTGAGTGACATGCTTACGGGCCAGGAGATTATCCTCGGCGTCGAGCTTGAAACGCCTGAGATAGACGGTCATCCAGATATGTTTGACGGTGCGGACCATCGAGGCGACGAGTACGATGAAACAGAGAAGAAGCACATGCGAGATCACCCGTGCCTGCTCGTCGCTGAGCGGCGCAATGGCCACTGCGAAAGACAGCGTCGGCACCAGCAACGCCCAGCGAACCGGCCGTCTCAAACGAGAAACCATCGAGCGCCAGAAGAGGTCCTTGCTCGCCACAATACGCGTCAGCACCTGAAACAGCAGGCGGTGCGCAAAGAGCGTGACTGCGATGATAACGCCAAAGATGGCAAGGCTGGCCAGCCAGTTCGGAAGCCAGATGCCGGAGGCGCGGATGTTTGCGATCAGGTCGGGCATACCCCGCGAGTTAGGGTGGACGGCCGCAAAGGAAAAGGTGCTGCACTGCAGAAAATGCTGCAAAGCAGCTATGCAGATATGGGAGCGTTTGTACCACTCTTGGTGCTGACCTGACGCAACCGAACGGCGACGCTAGGTCAGTTCGGCGCGCAGTTCCTTGCCTAAAAGCTTCATAACATCAGCCAGCGGCATCGGCCGGCCAAGCAGGTATCCTTGGGCTTCCTGCAAACCTTCAGCGCGCAACTGGTCGAGCTGCGCCTGTGTCTCCACCCCTTCGGCAAGCGTCGCAACCTGGAACCCGGAGCCGATGCCAACCACCGCTTTCACAATGGAAAGGTTTCCGGCGTCACTTTCAATTCCCGCCACGAAGCTGCGGTCGAGCTTGATCTTGTCGAAAGAAAAGGCCCTCAGGTAACCGAGCGAGGAGTAGCCGATCCCGAAATCATCGATCGCAATGCGGATGCCAAGTTCCTTCAAGGCGCGCAGCAAAGGCAGGCTTTGGTCCACGTCGGCCAGGAAAACGGATTCGGTAATCTCGATTTCCAGCCGTGACGGCTGCAATCCGCTTTCGTTGAGCGCCGATACCACGTTGGAAAGAAGG
Organism: Oryzifoliimicrobium ureilyticum; assembly: GCF_037199735.1. NCBI lineage: Bacteria > Pseudomonadati > Pseudomonadota > Alphaproteobacteria > Hyphomicrobiales > Rhizobiaceae > Oryzifoliimicrobium > Oryzifoliimicrobium ureilyticum. Next base: position 229,834 of record NZ_JBBBVQ010000009.1, read on the forward strand.
CTCGCCTGGCGAAACTGGCAGACGGAAAGATTGACGGCAACCTTCATGTAGGCGGGCCAAAGCGCAGCAGCCTTGCAAGCCTCACGCAGCACCCATTCGCCGATCGGAACGATGAGTTCGGTTTCTTCAGCGATTGGAATGAATTCGGCTGGAGAGATCAGCCCCTTGCGCGGATGCCGCCAGCGCACCAAGGCTTCGAACCCGGCAATCCGATCATCGGCAAGCGACAGGATGGGCTGGTAATGAAGCTCGAACTCGCTCTTCAAAAGTGCTTCGCGGAGCTCGACCGTCAACGTATGTCGGCGCTCCGCCGCAAGAAGAAGCTCCGGCCGATAAAGGCGAAAGCAGGATCGTCCCGCGGCTTTGGCATCGTATAGCGCCAGATCGGCGCGGCGCAGCAAAGCGTCTTCATCGGCGCCATCCTCAGGCGCAAGCGCGATGCCAATACTGCATGTCACATGCTCGGCAATGCCATCAAAAACGATTGGCTGGGTCAGAAGGGAGAGCAGGCTACCTGCTGTATGTTCTGCCTGACGCTCTCCGTCTAAATGCAAAACAAGGGCAAATTCATCGCCGCCGAGTCTCGCGATCATATCGCCGGGCTTGGCAAAAGCCGTCAGCCGGTCAGCGAATTCGCATAAAAGCCGGTCGCCGGCGCTGTGCCCCTTGGTGTCGTTGATCTGCTTGAAGTTATCGACATCGATGTAAAGCAGAGCAATCGGATTCAAAGGCGTTGCGGCGGCCGCCAGTCTTTTGATGTTATCGCCGAAATAGGTGCGGTTCGGCAGGCCGGTCAGGCCATCATGCATGGCCATATGGGCAAGACGGCTCTCGACGGCACGCTCATCCGTCACATCCTGCGAAATGCCAACCACCAGCCGCGGACTTGCCATGCCCGACGTTACCAGTGCGCGCTTTGAGGTGCGCAGAACCCTTTCATTGCCATTGAAATCGACAATGGTTTCTTCGAAGGTCAGCGTCTCCCCACCAGCTGCAATGGCTTCCAAATCCTGCCGATGAAATTGTTCTGCGAGGTCTTCGGGAAACAATTCGCCGTTTCGAAAGCCGCATACCTCGCTCGGCGCCCGGCCAACAATCGCACCGCAGGCCTTATTGAAGAGAATAAAGCGATCGTCGTCCTGCGTGTCCTTGACGAAGACACCGACCGGCAGGTTTTGCAGGATCGTATCGAGCAGATTGCGCACATCGCTCGTCATGCGCTGTGCCTCGTTGACCTCGGTACGGTCCTGGACGATGGCAAGAATGGCCCGCCGCCCTTCAAACAGAACCTGTCGGCCATAGGTCATGACCTCGAAATCTTCGCCATTGGCCTTTCGGTGCGTCCACTGTCCGGGCTTTTCCAGATCGCTGCGCGCTTCGACGGCATCTCGCATGCGCAGCTGCTCCTGCGGCGGGCGAATATCGAGCACCGTCATGCTCTTATAGTCCTCAGCCGCATAGCCATAAAGGGCAACTGCCGCATCGTTGACGATCAGGAACTGCAGCGTATCGGGATCGTAGACCCACATCGGCGACGGGTGAATCGCAAAGAGCGACCGGAAGTCGTCATGCGGAAAATCGGCTTTGGTCTCAGGCAAACAGCGGATCATATATGCCACGCACATCAGGTACGGATGGCGCACCATATGGAGCAAGAATAAACAAATTCAGAAGATGGCGCGTCACGAACCGTACATTTTGCAGACCGCGCGGGCGCTCGGAAGCAAAAACGCGAACCTAATCCAGATCGCAGCGTTATAGCGCAAGGCCCATGCAGCTACGGGACGGCCAGGGATTAATTCATGCAACATCATCTTCGATTCGATCTTCTTGCGAAATCTGGCTATCTGGCCCGCGGCATCGTTTTCGTGTTGATTGCCGGCCTGGCCGTCTTTTCGGGCGTGGCTGGCGGGCGACCCGAAACGAAATCGGCACTGAGCACGCTGTTGCAACAACCGCTTGGCCGCATCTGGGTCGGCATGATCGGGCTTGGCCTCATGGCTTTCGTTGCCTGGCGTCTTGCCCAGTCCCTGGCTGATGTCGATAACCATGGTGCAGGCGCAAAAGCGATGGGCATCCGCGCGGCGCTGCTGGGAAGCGCGGTTACCTATTTCGGTCTGTCGATTTATGCGCTCTCCCATGCCCTGTCCTTCGGCTCGCAGAGCGGCTCGTCCGGCGAAAAGGGTCTTGCCCATTGGGTCATGTCTCAGCCTTTCGGCTCCTATCTTGCCATCGCGATTGGCCTTGGCCTCGTCATCGGTGGCGCAATTACCGCCTTTAAGGGCATCTCTCAGAAATTTCGGCGCTATCTAAATATCGAAAAAGATAACCGGGCTTTGACCGCGCTGTGCATCTATGGGCTTGTGGCACGCGGGGTTGTCTTCTCAATCACCGGCATTCTGTTCACCTATGCCGGCATCCGCGTCGATCCAAACGAAGCCGGCAATATGGCCGATGCCTTGCAATGGATCCACGAGCTGCCTTTTGGTGCGGCCCTCTACATGATCGTCGCTATCGGCCTTGCCGCCTTCGGTCTCTACAACGTGGTTGAAGCCCGCTATCGCATCGTTCGCACGCCATCGTTGGCCGGCACGAAAAGATCGTTACCGCTTCGAGGTTGATACGCGTGCGCAGCAGGCGCGCGATAAGCACGAAGAGGAAGCGCACCCTTTAAAAGGGCATCGACCATCGCCATTTGAAATTTGAGAGCGATCTAACGGACGGACAAAAGCGCCATGAACCCGCATCCGCGCATGACATTCCTCAGCCCCGACGAGCTGGCCCGTATTCGCCGCGCCGCCCGCGTGGCAAGGATCATGGATACAGCCTTGCGCATCCCGGGAACAGGCATCCGCTTCGGTGCAGACTCGGTGCTTGGCCTCGTACCCGGCATCGGAGATATCGCCGGCTCGCTGATCGGCCTGTACATCATCAACGAAGCAAGGCGTCTCGGCGTCGACAGTGCAAAACTCGCCAAGATGGCGATTAACCTTGGGATTGACGCGGCATCGGGAAGCATTCCGCTGGTCGGCGATCTCTTCGACGTCTATTTCAAGTCGCACCGCAGAAACGTGGCTATTATTCTCGATCACTTCGGCGTCACGCCCGAAGACTTGCGTTAAGGCGCAGAATGAACCAGCCGCAGGTTTAACCTGCTTTCGTCGTGCAATCGGTATCGTGCAGTTAAGAGAGACTGGCAGAAGGGGTCCGACCTGCGAAGACGCGCAGGAGCGACAAACGTGTCAAAGGTTGCGCAAGGTTTGTGTGGCTTCGTGATCGTGATGGTCATGGAGACAATTTGCGTGATCGGCCAGAACTTCAATCACCTTGCATTCACCGACTTTTCCATGGCCGCATCCTGCAACCATGGCCTCAAGCTCAGTCTTGAGGGCAGCAAGGCTCCGCAGTCTCTGCTCGACTTCGACGAGCCGCTCGCGCGCAATTGCATCTGCCGAGGCGCAGCTTTGACCGGGATCGTCCTGCAGTCTCAGCAACGCCCTGATCGCCTCGATGTCGAAACCCAGTTCGCGCGCATGTCGAATGAACGCCAGTCGCCTAATGTCGTCCTCTTCGTAAGCGCGCTGATTGCCCTCGCTGCGGCTCGGTGCCTGAAGAAGTCCGATCGACTCGTAATAGCGAATTGTCGGCACCTTGACGCCGCTGCGCCGTGCCGCCTCCCCTATCGTAATGACACGCATTCTTATCGGAGTCCTCATCGAAAATTATGTAGGGATTGCGCAGATCAGAACAAGTCCAAGTTGCGACAAACTCTTCTTATCGCATAGGTTATAGACGAGCCTTTATCACAGGCCGCGTTATCCACGATGGCGTTTCATCGAAAATGCGATCAGGCGATCGATCAGCGTCTTCAAGTCGACACCACTCGCCTCCATGGCCTTTGGATACATACTGATATTGGTGAAGCCTGGAATCGTGTTGATCTCGTTAATAAAGAATTGGCCCTTCTCGGTCAGGAAGAGATCGACACGCGCCATTGCGTCACAACCAGCCGCCCGGAAGGCTTTGGCAGCCATGGCTCGCATTTGGCTTTCAAGATCGGGATCAAGTTCGGCCGGCACCTTCAAGGCTGCGCCGTCTTCGTCGATGTATTTGGCATCATAGCTGTAAAAGCCGTGGCTTTCATGCGGAACGATTTCACCAGGGCGCGACACGTAAAGAGTGCCATCGGCATCTTCAAGCACGCTGAATTCGATCTCTCGGCCCTTCACGAACTCCTCGACGACAAGCTTTTCATCGTGGCGAAAGCCCTCTTCAAGCGCCGCTTTCCATTCCTGGCTGGCACTGACTTTACGCACACCGACCGAAGAGCCCTGTCGCGCCGGCTTGACGAAAACCGGCAAGCCAAGCGTTGCTTCCACTGTCGCAAAATCGGGAAGAGCGTTCTGCGTCACCGTCACGGCCCTTGCAACAGGAACGCCCGCTTCGCGCAACAGGCGTTTGGCGACATCCTTGTCGAGTGCAACGGCAGAGCCGAGGATGTCGCAGCCGACAAAGGCAACGCCTGCAACCTCGGCAAGCCCTTGAACGGAACCGTCTTCGCCGCCGAGACCATGCAAAACCGGAAAGAGAAGATCGATCGCAGCAGGCACCGCCTCGCTACCACTGACCCTCATCAGCTGTCCACGGCCGCCCGGCACAAGGCATAGCTCCGTTCCATCATGCGGGCGGCTGAGGCTACCGTTTTCAAACTTGGATAAGATCCAGCGGCCCTCACGGGTGATATAGATTGGCAGAACCTCGAATCTCTGTGGGTCGAGCCCTCCGATCACGTTCGTCGCCGACATGATAGAAACCTCATGCTCCGAAGAGCGCCCGCCAAAAAGCACCGCAACCCGCAGTCGCGGTCCACCCATCTTATCTGCCATGTATTCCCCTTAAAGCGCCAGAAGGCGATATTAGACACCGCCGTCTTACCAAGCTGCGGAATGAACTGGATGAAATCATGACCAAATTCCGGCTGCTTGAAGAATATCGAAAGACGATGCAAGGACCGTCTTTTACAAGACGGCCCTGCCATATATTTTTAAGTTTGATCAAGCGCCAACATTTCGGAAAGGTCGATCCCGTGCGTGTCAAACCACCATTGCGAGCTTTGATCAGGATAGCGCATGCGCAGACGTTGGTATTTCTCCCGCAGCCTGGCCTGCCGGTCTACTTCCATCTGGAAGAAGCGATGATCGATTGCCCCTCCAAGCTTATGAAGGCGTCGAAGCAGCTTGCGCAGAACGTAACCTTGCTCCTTGTTTGATGGTTCGTAGCCACTGGCAATGATGCGCAGGATCGCATCGATGAGTGTCTGCACGGCATCTTTAGCAGGCGTGCCATTGACCAGTGTGTCAAGCCGTTCCAATCCGAAGCCAACATCGATGCAGGTGCCGAGCGGATTGACGATATTGCCAATCTCGATCCCGTCTTTATGGAACTCTGTGCAGTAACCGGTAATGCTGCCATCGCTCCAGGTACATTCCGGGTCTGCGATAATGGGAACGCGATCTTGATAAAGAGGCGTCCATTCCGCCATCTTATCCGGATGGATCGTGACATGATCCGGCTTCAATCCAAGCGTTGCGAGGTAAGCGAGCCAGAACTCGATTGCATCGCCCACCGTCATTTCCCGAAAGGAAAAGAGCCCGAGCATTGTAAAGTGAAGGAAGTGGGTTCCGTCGCCGATCTCATCGAGATCTCCCATCCGCAGGCAAGCCTGACTATTGGCGATGGTGCCGCAATAGGATGTGTCGGAAAATGTAGTTTTATATTGCTGCATGCCAGCGCTGCAAAACAGCGTTGTATCGTCATACGGCCTGACGGATTGAATGCGTTCAAAGGGTATTTTCTTCGAAAGGCAGAAGTTCTCATAGTGCTGGATCAGGCGTCCCGCGATGACATAGGCGACCTCCTTTTTGTATGGGCCTTCGAAAAGGCTAACCCGAACACGTCGAAAGAGCAATATTGGCCACAGAGGCGCAAAACATGCTCTATTCCAGCCGCCCCCACAGCGCATGGAAATGTTGAAGGGGACCGTGACCAGTGCCAACGCTGAGGCTTCCAGACTGACCGATCGCAGCGGTCACATAGGCTTTGGCAACGAGAACGGCCTCCTCGACAGGAAGGCCTTTGGAAAGCTCCGCGGCCAGGGCACTGGACAGTGTGCAACCTGTGCCGTGGGTGTTCGGTGTCGCAAAGCGCGGTGCGGAAAACCAGTTGACGCCAGCAACGCTGACGAGCGAATCGGGGCACTCGTCGCCATCAAGATGTCCGCCCTTCAAAAGGACGGCCCGCGCACCCTTGGCGCAGAGCGCTTCACCCTGGCTTGCCATCATCGCGCGGGTTCCAGCTTCCGGCTCTCCAAGCAGTGCGGCAGCCTCCGGAAGATTGGGGGTCAATACCGCCGCCATCGGGATCAGCCGTTCGATGAGCGCCTCTACCGCGTCATCGCGCAGCAGCGAGGAACCGCCCTTGGCCACCATGACAGGATCGAGCACGAGAGGTACATCGCTGTAAGGGATAAGCGCATCGGCAACGGCATGAATGATTTCGGCTGTCCCCAGCATGCCGATCTTGATCGCATCGACCCTGACATCGGTCAGGACGGCCTCGATCTGGTCACGCACGAATGCGGCCGGTACGAGATGCACACCGCTGACGCCTTGCGTATTTTGTGCCGTCAAAGCCGTCACGACCGCCATGCCGTAAACGCCGCGCGCCGCAAAGGTTTTCAGATCTGCCTGAATGCCGGCACCCCCCGACGGATCGGAGCCTGCAATGCTCAGAACATTCCTGATCATCAATCGATCTCCCAAAGCGTCATCTTCATTGCGAGCGTGACAGTACCGCCCAAACCCCCAGAAACGGACCCGGAACTATCTCAATCACAAATCTTGGCGTCCTGCTATCCGGAAAGACTGATTCAACAGTTGCGGAGTCAGACAGCACTTTCGAGACTAGACTAAGATATTCGAAGACATCCGAGACACGATGTGGTTGGGCGAATACCGGTAAACCAGATCCTTCACATCACGCCTCGGTGCTGCTTCATCGAGAGCGCCACCCAAAGCTTTCGCCAGCCGGCATGAGCGCCAATTCTGCGGAGAGATATAGCTTACAAGCGTAGACATTTGTGCCACTTCAAATGCCCAATCGCGCATCGCATGCGCAGCCTCAAAGGCATAACCTTTACCCTCGGCCTGCTCATAGACAAACCAACCAAGCTCACGTTCAGGAAAAAGAGGACCCGCATTGATACCGATCTGCCCGAGTCCTACCCCGCTTTCCCTGTCCTCCATCATCAGCGCGCCGTGACCTACTAGAGACCAAAGACCTGCGTCATGACAAAACATGCCCCAGGCCTCTCGCTGTAAAAAAGGACCGCCCATATGGACAGAACGCTCTGACGCCATCAGCCGTTCGTAGTCAGGCCAATCCTCCATCCGCATAGGTCGCAGTGTCAATCGCTCAGTCTGAAGATGGGGAATCATGAAATGCCTGTTCCGTGAGCGCAGCACCGCGCCGGACGTCACTACCAGGCGTTCATGTTGGCGTTATGACGCATGACTACTGCTCACAGGGCAATGCCGCAAAGCACACCTGTATCGTGCTGCTCTGCGGTCCGCGATATAATAGGTCGTTTCGTCAGGCAGCCGCAGCTTCCCTGACATCATCCAGAAGGAAATGGACCACGACATATTTCGTCTGGTAATGCCGGCCGCTATCGGATTGCCTGTCCTCAATACCGCCATCGGCAGGATGCCAGTTGTGGTAGTGGGGATTGTTGACAATCAGCGTCACGGCTTTGCCGGCGAGCTTGCCATCGAGGCGATACCGGGCATCGGCCAAGGGCCAGATGCGCTCGTAATCTTCCTGCGTTACCCGAACCTTCAGCGCCTTGCGATGTGTTGCATCACCATAAGAGCCATCTTCGCGTGCCGTCGCAGGAATTTCCAGCATCACTTCCTCGGCATTGTCGAGGATCGCTTTGAACTCTTCAGGCCACATCCGTCTCATGAAACCGCTCCTCCCAGGCTTTTCCTCGATCAGGGATAGAAGTGTAGCGCGTCTGAAACGAGAAGCAACGCATAACTGTCACATTCGAACTCAAAGCTCTGGCTAAAAGCCCAGACGATGAGGCTGCAGATGAACGGCCTGCGTAACACGCGGCGTCTTGCAACAGGCCTCCATCAGTTGCCATCGGGATTAAGGATTTCATTGAGTTGTGCGGCGCGTTTTGCCGTGACCAGCGACAGGATGGCGTTTTCGCTGGACGGCCGCAGCGCCTTGGCAAAATCGACCCAGGCATCCCGATAAGCGATCCAAAGTCGCTGCGTCTCACGGATGGTTTTGGACGTGACCGTTCCATAATCGGCAGATGTATCGGAATTATCTGCCTCTGGCTTCAGACCGGGCAGCGCCATCAGCTTGCGATAGATCTCGTTAAGCTTGCGATCCTCCTGCTTGGGATCGGTGGCTGAGGTCAAGGTCTGGTCATTGCTTTTCAGGCTGCGCATCAGCGTCATGAACTCTTCCCAGTCCTTGTTTTCCTGATCGAGCGCAATGGCTCCGCGCATGGTGCCGCTCATGTCCTGTTCGGCGCTGGCCTGAGCTTCGATAAAGCTCTTGGCCGCAGCGGACAGCACGGCATATTTGCTGCGCGCCGGATCGGGTACATCCTTCAAGAGCTCCTTCAGTTCGGCCTCTCGCTTGAAGGTATTTTTCTCGCTGTCGATGGAGGCGCAAAAGCCTGCCATGTAGCCGCTCGTGATGTCGTCGCAAAAGGAGATGGGGCTTGGGTCCTTTTCATCCATCATCTTCGACAGATGCTCCAGACGGCCACTCAGTTCGGCCGGTGCTCCTCCCGCCTCGCAGGTGAAACGAAAGGCAAGCGGCCAGTTGCGGGAGACGCCCTGTCCATTTGCATAAAGCATGGTCAAGACGCCTGGCCCTTGTAGCGGCGAGCCATCCGGCGCATCTTTATTGGCCTGCGCCCTCTCCCGCTCATCATAAGCACACATCCGCGCCTTGATGTAGTCGGGCCCCTTTGCTTCGTAATCGTAGTAGAGCTTGTCCGAAGCACAGTCCTTCAAGCCTGCCGCTTCACTGGCCGGCGCCTTATCCCCGTCTGGAATGGCGACCTTTTGTGCAACAGCACAGAGTTTGTCCTCTGCCGATGACAGCATCTCGCTTTGCTTTGATTTCAGAGCATCCTTATAGGCTCGAAGCGCATCGTCGAAGCTGGCATCCTGCGCGAAGGCATGGGTCGAGCCGTTGAAGCCAAGGCCAAGCGCGGCACAAAAGGCAGCAATAAGATACAATCTTGCTTTCATGAAACTCCCCTCCGGATCGAAAGACATTATCTGGCCGGAAGGACTGAGCAAGGGCAAAAGCGCCAGCCGATGGCTTTGCTGGATGGGCTGTCCGAAAAAAGGAAAGCCGACGCAATCCTGCGCCGGCTCACCTCGATCATCCAATTTCATCAGGATCAATCAACAGCAAAGGTCAAAGGACGAGCCTGGCGGATGGCTGGGTTTGCCGTCAGCTGCGCCAGCACCTCTTCCTTGATGGGGCCGTCGACATAAAGCAGCGCGATCGCATCGCCGCCCTGCTTGTCGCGGCCGAGCTGGAAGTTGGCGATGTTGACGCCGGCATTGCCAAGCGTCGTGCCCATGAAGCCGATCATGCCGGGAACGTCGGTATTGGCGATGTAGATCATGTGCTGACCGACATCGGCATCCATGTTGATGCCTTTGATCTGGATAAAGCGCGGCTTGCCGTCCGAGAACACGGTGCCTGCGACCGACCGCGTCATGCGCTCCGTCGTGACGGTGAGCTTGATGAAGCCGTCGTAAACGCCGGTCTTGTCGCGCTTGACCTCGGACAGGACGATGCCTTTTTCCTTGATCATGATCGGTGCCGAAACCATGTTGACATCAGCCACCTGCGAACGGATGAGACCCGCCAGAAGAGCGCTGGTCAGCGCGCGCGTGTTCATCGTGGCCGTGATGCCGTCGTAAAGGATCTCGATTTCCTTGATCGGCTCGTCTGTCACCTGGCCGACAAAGGCGCCCAGCACGTCCGAAAGCTTGATGAAGGGCTTCAGGATCGGCGCTTCCTCGGCCGTGATCGAGGGCATGTTGATCGCGTTGGAAACGGCACCCTTGATCAGGTAGTCCGACATCTGCTCGGCAACCTGAAGGGCCACGTTTTCCTGGGCTTCCGTCGTTGAAGCGCCCAGATGCGGCGTGCAGACGACATTCGGCAGGCCGAAGAGCGGGCTTTCCTTGGCAGGCTCGACTTCGAAGACGTCGAACGCTGCGCCGGCGACATGGCCAGAACGAATGGCATCGGCCAGCGCCTGCTCATCGACAAGGCCGCCGCGCGCGCAGTTGATGATGCGAACGCCGGGCTTCGTCTTGGCAAGGTTTTCTCGACCGAGAATGCCGCGCGTCTTGTCGGTCATTGGAACGTGCAGCGTGATGAAATCCGCACGCGCCAGAAGTTCATCCAGCTCGACCTTGGCAACGCCCATCTCCTCGGCGCGTTCCTTGGACAGGAACGGGTCGAAAGCGATGACCTGCATCTTCAAGCCGATAGCACGGGCGCACACGATGGAGCCGATATTGCCGGCACCGATGACGCCGAGCGTCTTGCCGGTGATTTCGACGCCCATGAATTTCGACTTTTCCCATTTGCCGGCCTGGGTCGAAGTATCGGCCGCCGGCAGCTGGCGTGCCACGGCAAACATCAGGGCGATGGCATGTTCAGCCGTCGTGATGGAGTTGCCGAACGGCGTGTTCATCACGATGATACCGCGACGCGATGCTGCCGGAATATCGACATTGTCGACGCCGATCCCGGCGCGGCCGACAACCTTCAGGTTCTTGGCGGCGGAGATGATCTTCTCCGTGACCTTGGTCGCCGAGCGGATCGCAAGGCCATCGTAATTGCCGATGATTTCGAAGAGTTTGTCCTTGTCCTTGCCGAGCTGCGGCTGGAAATCGACTTCGACGCCGCGATCGCGAAAGATCTGGACGGCAGTTTCCGAGAGTTCGTCGGATACGAGAACGCGAGGTGCCATTGCAGGCCTCCTAAAAGAATTCAGCGATATTGGAATGCAAATGAATATGCGTCAGGCCGGCTCCGCCGAAGCGGAGCCTTCCGCCCTCAGGCCGCAGCCTGCGAAAGCGTTGCCTTCTGGGTTTCGAACGCCCAGGAAAGCCAAGGCATCAATGCCTGCATGTCGGCCGTCTCGATGGTCGCACCGGCCCAGATGCGAAGGCCGGACGGCGCATCGCGATAGGCGCCGATGTCATAGGCGACGCCTTCCTTTTCGAGGAGAGCGACAAGGCCCTTGGCAAAGGCGGCCTGGCCATCGGCATCGAGCGCCACAACATCCTTGTCGACGATCTTGAGGCAAACCGACGTGTTGGATGCGGTTTCCGGCTTGACGGCCAGATTGGCGATCCAGTCATTTGCAGCGACGAAGTCGCCGATGACTTTGGCATTGGCGTCGGCACGTGCGATCAGCGCCTTGAGACCGCCAATCGACTTCGCCCAGTTCAGCGCATCGAGGTAATCTTCGACGCAGAGCATGGAGGGCGTGTTGATCGTTTCACCCGTGAAAATGCCTTCGATCAACTTGCCGCCCGAGGTCAGGCGGAAGATCTTCGGCAGCGGCCAGGCCGGCTGGTAGGTCTGCAGGCGCTCAACGGCGCGTGGGCTGAGGATCAGCACGCCATGTGCGCCCTCGCCGCCCAACACCTTCTGCCAGGAAAATGTCACGACATCGAGCTTTGAAAAGTCGAGGTTTTGGGCAAATGCCGCAGAGGTTGCATCGCAGATCGTCAGACCCTTGCGATCGGCAGGAATGAAGTCGGCATTGGGAACGCGAACACCAGAGGTGGTGCCATTCCAGGTGAAGACCACGTCACGATCGAAATCGACACTGGAAAGGTCCGGCAAGGCGCCGTAATCGGCTTCGAGCTTGCGCACGTCCTTGAGCTTCAGCTGCTTGATGACATCGGTCACCCAGCCTGCACCAAAGCTTTCCCAGGCAAGCATGTCGACGCCGCGCTCGCCGAGCAACGACCAGAGCGCCATTTCAACAGCACCGGTGTCGGAAGCGGGTACGATGCCGATGCGATAATCCGCCGGCACTTCCAGAATTTCGCGGGTAAGATCGATGGCCAGCTTCAGCTTCGTCTTACCAACCTTGGCACGGTGCGAGCGACCGAGTGCAGCGTCGGAAAGCGCGTCGAGCGTCCAACCGGGGCGCTTCGAGCAGGGGCCAGAAGAGAAATGGGTATTGTTCGGACGGAGGTCCGGCTTTGCGGTCTTTGCCATGTGCTATCCTTCCAGATAGATAGCTCCTCGTTGGGGAGGAGTGTCCCGCCGCCGTGTATACGGGAACAGCCATTGGCACGCAAGCCGCAAAATGACCGGTGGATGGCGGATCTAGGATAGGTCGGGAATCACAAGCAAACAGCTATGCCCCGCAGGTTTGCGCCCGCGATTGCGTTCTCGTCAGCACGCAGGACAGATCTGCTCGGCATTGCTCACGCTGGCACTGCGATACAATCGATTGGGCCACCCGCGATGTCGTCATCGAATACGGCACAGGATAGACTTCCGCCGAAGACACATGCGCTGTCGACATTGGTGCGATTGCCAATTGTCTTCGGGTTGGATTCCGATGGCGTATGGCCGTGCACGAGATGCTTTCCCCAGTAATCTTCAGAATGTCCTGCAGGTATTCGCATCCACAGAAGATCGCGACCAGACTGCTTATCGAGCGGTAAGAGCGTTGAAACCCCGGCATGCACAAAGATCCTGTGGTCATCGCAATGGATGAGCGGGAGACCGGCCGCCCATGAAAGATGTTGGGGATCAACTTTACCCGAATAAGACATCTCGGTCTCAACGCCCCCGTTGTCGAGCCACAAGCCTCTTTTATTAGGACTGGAATAGGCACCAACCATCATGTCTTCGTGGTTGCCTTTGAGGCATATCCAAGTCCAGCCGCTGGGCGGGCCTGCAATAAGACGTTGAAGAACGTCGCAGCTGGATGGGCCTCGGTCGATATAATCGCCAAGGAACACAACGGTCCCCTGTGCAGCATAGGCGTCTATACGCGAGAGCATTCGCTCGAGCGCATCCGCACATCCATGAATGTCACCGACGGCAAATTTCAATCCCATGGCGGCGACCCCTTGCTCTCTTTCCATGATGATAGTCGCGCCGAAGCAAAAACGAAGATTGAATGGTATTTGCTTCAGGCAAAAAGACCGAAAGCGCTGATCTGAAGCAACCAGATCAGCGCTTTCAACATATGACAGTACGCAAAAGCGGCTTACGCATCCGCAATATCTCTAGTGGAGGTTGCGCCCAGTACGAGCTGTCTGGGCGCAACAGCCCTTAAAACTCTTCCCAGTTCTGGTCGCCTGCTGGGGCGGCCGGTGATGCTGCGGCAGAGGCTCCCCCACCACCGAAGGCGCCGGCAAGCTTGGAGCGCAGCGAGCGGGCCGGTGACGAGACCGGACGAGCCGTGGGCGTGGCCGCCTTGACGGGTGCCGGAGCGGTAGGACGAGACGCCATGGGACGCGATGCCGTGACCGGGGCTGCACGCGGGGCTGACGGTGCCGAA